>JACRAM010000127.1 GCA_016213405.1 Bacteroidota bacterium | reverse complement strand
CGCCTTTCCATTGCCGAAAGAAGTAATATTCTGAAAATTGTTGTTATAAATTTTCAGCTTCGAGCCGATGGATGAAATTCCCACATCCATATTATCAAACAGGTTTGCGCCAACTCCTGCTGAAGCATCGCCAATCTGTATATCCTTTACACGGGTTAGCTGAATGCCCATGTTGGTTCTGGGCAGCGGAGCATTCAAGATATTGCCTGTGAAAAAGGGAAGCAGGGTACCTGTTCCGGTTTGCAAAATGCTTTCCCGAACCCTGCCGGTATGATTAACGGTGGGATAAATAGTTACCACAATATCCTTGTTATTTTTCTGAAGAATAGTTCTCTCCACCAGAAAATCTCCTCCATTCTGAGAAACTATGGCATTGCGTGCATCCTGTATGGTGGTCTGTTGCCCTTTGGAAGCCGAGCTGGAAACAAGATGCGCTGCGCTGCCTTGTATGTAAATGCCGTCCCACATTATTTTATCTCCTGCTTTGAGTAAGGTTTGTCCTTCTCCATCGCTCCTGAGCGTGAAGGTATTGCCTGCGGCAATCATTATTTTTGCTTCGGGAGCAAGGAGCAGCGTGCAGTTGGCAACTAAAAGATTTTTATCAACCGTAAATGTTCCGCTGATGTTCAGTGAAGCATGGCTCCACTGAAAACCCTCCTGTGTTTTTACAAACAGTTTGGGATATTTTTTCTCTGCTGATGAAACCGATACATTGCTGAGCGTTACAACAGCAAACGAGCGATTAATAAAACACACAAACATAGAAAGTAAAATCCATTTCATTGTACTACAATTTTTCTCACTCCTTTTCCTTCTTTTGTTTTTATGGTAACAGAATACTCTCCTTTTGCAAACAAAGATGCGATAATCTTTTTCCGGTACGTTCCGGCAGTTGCTTTTTCATGGAGCACCTCCACTTTTCTGCCAAGGTAATCCGTAATGGTAATGGTTAAATCTCCTGCTTGTTTTAAATCTGTTTCAAGAGTAAATTCTTCTGTTGCGGGGTTTGGGTAAATAGCCACTGCCACTGCCGCTGCCTCCTGCTCACTTACTCCCCCCACGCTGTCGCAGTCGTAAATAAATACGTTGTCAATATAATAATAGGAAACACTTGTTGCCGGATTCCATCCCGCGCCAAGATTGGTCATGCTGTCAGGATAAAAATTTCCAAGCGTGATGAATTTTTCTCCGCCTTGTGCAGTATAATAGCCCGACACCAATGTCCAGTTCAGGGTGTCATCAATAATGTTTCCTGTAGGATTCACAATGTCGGGAGTATTAGGTAGGTTCGTAGAAATAGGCATGGATATACTATTCTTTGACAAAACTGCATGTAAAGCATCAATCGGTGCTAATGTGTTATACGGATTTACATAAAACCCAATGCAATACTTCTTATCTTGAATCAACGAATCTCCGGGGAAAGGATATTCCACATATTCGCGACCGTTACTGCCTGCCTGATAAGTATAAGCACCAACAAATGCCTGACCTGTATATGGATATTGAAAACCGCTTGCTCCATCTGAAGGAACTCCTGCATTGGGTGCAGTAGCATTGGCACATTGATGATGATAATCTGGACTTCCAACAGTAGGAGAGAACCAAGGTGGGGTGCATGAAACTGATCCTCCACCCGAAGGGCAACACACCGTATCTTCAAAACTTCCGTTCAAAATCAAATTGGGTTGAGCAACAAGAGCAGTAGGCAACAGGCAACAGGCAACAGGCAATAAAAAGTAAAAAAGTATTTTTAAAAAACGGTTCATTGCTTATTTAATAATGACTAATTTATTGGTGTAAACATTCACCTCATTCACAATAACATGATACAAATAAATTCCTTCCGTTAAATTGCTGATGTCGAACTGGTGATACTTGGTTCCGGAAATTAATTGGTAAGATGCTTCCTTCCGCCCCACGATGGAATAAATTTCAAGCGCTGCATTGTCTTTTTCATCAACAGGGTAATCCAATACCGCTTCGCCTTTCATGGCGGGGTTGGGATATATTTTCCCCGACACTTTAATTGCCTGTGCCACTTCTTGTTTGTTGTCTTCCGCAATAATCATCCTGCTGCTTGAATTAGTCGGGTCAAGCCCAAGTATCACTCTTGCGCTGTAAACTCCGTCTCCGCCTGTAACCGGTTCCTGCATTGCAATGTTGTAAAGCGCGGCAGAGTCGGCAGGCGTAAATGATAATATTCCCTGCGCCCAACTGTTAAGATATATTTCATTTGCCTGTTTGCGGTTGCTTTCAATTAAATTTGCCGGAGCAACAGCATTGTTTGCCTGCACTGCATTCGTCAAATCATTTGCCGCAATAAAATCATTCACCTGCGTGAATCTCCCGATGTTATCCGATGCATACTGGTTGTAAAAATTCTGATACACGCTGTCATCGGGCATTCCAAGTGTGAGCATGCTTGGGTTTTCCTTCAAACTTCTGAAGGCATACTGCCGGTTCACCCATTTATTCTCCGCATCAAACTGCGGAAAGTTAAGTTGATTCCTTGCAATGCTGCCGAACATTTGTTCTCTCTGCTGTCCGGGTGGCGGTGGCGCAATTTGAGTGGCGCAGATATCAAAATTGTTTGTTGTAGATTGAACAGCACCAGTAGTAAAACTTGCAGGTGAAACCAAATGTGGTAAAGGAGTAAAAACTCCCCCCCCTTTCCACCAAAAATGAATAGCCGGAAAAATATCTCCCATCATCTTGGTTCCACCCGGAGCAATTGCAATCCATTTGTTTTTTTGAGCAAAACCATTAGTAGTTGGTCCGGCAATCTGGTCACCTACGTTGGTAGGAACTGGGGGGGAAACAGCATTAAAATTAATTCCGGTAAAACAAGTATTAAACGTATTACAAGCCAAAGTAGAATTAGGATTTTGCCCATTACAATAAATCCCGCTGCCGGTTTTGTTCATGGTGTTTGCAAGCACGGTGGTCTGCGGGCTGTTTTCCACATTCACGCCCTGCAAAGTGGCAACCATAGCAGCAACAGGGTTGCCGGTAACAGCGGCTTTCGTAATTGTATTG
>JACRAM010000126.1 GCA_016213405.1 Bacteroidota bacterium | reverse complement strand
GTCGCTTAAATAATGTTTGTTGCCGTTTGTTTTGAAAGATACGGAAATGGGGTCTAAAGTTTTGTTGAGGATTTCATTTGCTTCTTTAAAAAGTGTAACGAGTTCATCGTTTAGTGTTGCACGGTGGGTGATTGCGATGCGGGGATTTGCGAGGACTGCGAGATAGTTGGTGATGTCCTGCTGCCAGGATGCAATGGTGGCGGGTGGTGAAAAAATATTTTAACAACCCCCTTAGTCCCCCTTTGATAAGGGGGAGAATTAAAAAGGCGGGAAGTAGTTTGTCCCGCCTTTTCTATGAATGCCCGTTTATTTTCTCCTTATTGTATTATTATTTTTTCGGTAAAAATTTTATTTATGCTTTGCACTTTTACAAAATATAATCCTTTGGGGTATTTAGATAAATCTAAATCATATGGCATTTGTGATTTTACACTGGAAAGATGATAGATTTCATTTCCCATGATGTTTGTAATACTAAGATTATAATTTATTTTTTGCAAATCATTCGCATCATATATTATAGAATGTACGATACCATTAGAAGGATTGGGAGAAAGAGACAATAATAAGCGAGGGTTGTTGTTTGCTTGTACTTCTTGTTCCTGAGAATCATTACCTGAACCTGCATTATTTTGCAGTCTCATAGGAGGGCAAGGAGGAGCATCCACAAATAGTGTAGTATAAGCATGAAACTTCGATCCATCTTTTGCTTTAAATCCATCTTTCAGTATGATTTTGTTTTCTGCAACGCAAACTACTTCTGCGCCAACATCAACGATATAATTCCCTTGTGTGACAGTAATATCAGGATTAACATTTTTCCCGGCATAAACTATTCCCTTTGATTCATACTGGTATTTACCTTGATTGATAGTAGCATTTTGCAAGTATATATCATTGCTGTTTCTTTCTATTACTGTGCCGAGGTTTTGAACTTTCCATCTTCCGCAATTTGTGGAGCGGTTCATATATGTAAAAGTTCCTCCTGCTTTAACATTAAATGTTGCATCGAAAATTTTGACACAGGGATTAACAACAATTGAACTTCCATTTTCTATGTGATAGAGTGAAGCATCTGTAGGATCGGTTGTAGGACTTAAATCTGTCGGTACAGGTACATCGCGTAAATCAGTATAGGGACCACAGTTTGCAATAGTATTTGCATTATTCACTTCTGTGGCAGTTGGATATAATCCACGAATTGTTTTGAAAGTATAATGGTCTGGGAAAACAATTTGACCTTGATAAGTGAGAGTTACTTCCGAAGGATTGTAGATAATTTTTTCAGATGGATTAATTATTGATAAATTTATTGACTCGTTAACATTATACGTATGTAATATTCCGAACATTGGTGAAAGAAACCCGCTATTAACATTGTATCCTGCCTGATGATCTCCCAATGCATCTAGTAACTTAAATCCTGTTAATGAATATGGAGCGGGGTGGATAAAATTCATGGGGTTGGAAGAAGAAGCCATTGAAGGATTTGGAGCTAATTGACCATTACATAGATTGAAATCTGGTTCGGCAACAGGAAAATAATCAATAGTGCCAATTGTTAATGGATCTGTATTTTGATTATAGTCATTCGAAAGAAAAAGTTCAGGAAAAACATTTATATCATGTTGAAAAGTTTGACTTCCTGCATAATTGACTGTAACAAATGGATATTCTTTCATTTTACCTCTTGTATGGTCAATAACAAAAGATAATTCATCAATAATCGGATCATTCTGCCAATCAGAACCGCAATGAACATATATGGTGTGTTTAAGGATGGTGTGAGGATATATAATTCTATTTGTTGTGCCAGGCCAATTTCCGGAGATTGCATTGGAACTACTAAAAGCAGCACTCACAAGTGTACTAGATTCATTTATTCTAAATGCATTATTTGAACTTGCAGCAAGTGTGCCTTCATAACTTCTAAATACATTTCCGAAAAGCGGTAAAGTAAAATTAATATTCCATGAATTTGTAAGTGGATTGTATGCGGCATCTGATAGTACATTAAATACTCTTGCGTTATTTAATTGAATATCGGGAGTGAAAGGGAAAGAAAGTACTTCTATCCTATATGAAAGTGCAAATTGGTTTGGGTCCAACTGCTGCCAACGATGAGTGGGAGGCCGAAAAATAAATTGATACTCTCCATCATTTAGTCCTGTATTGATTGCTGCTCCATAATTAAATTCAGCATCTCCTGTTAAATCGGGATAAGGATTATAAGTATTTTGTGCATAGATTGGGAACATGCATATTAGAAAAAGTAAAATGAAAAACACGTGTTTCATACAAGAATATTTTAATTGATAACAATAATTTTTCCGGTTCCAATCAACTCATTATCCGAATAAACCTTATATATGTATACGCCATTTTTCAATGATACATTAATAACATTGACCTCGGTTTTCTGTTGTGTTTGGGAAATCAAATTAACTTTTATGTTAGATGAAACCTCTTTACCATACAAATCATAAAAAGCCAATTGAACGTTGTTTGATTTTTTTTGAGTTGAAAAAAGAAACGATACATGGCTATTCATGGGATTGGGATAAATATTTATATTATTTGTTTTGGTATTTTCCGAAATACCTGACGGAGTTGACCATCGAGCAATATTTATTGCTGAAAGTCCTCCTGCATTATTGAAAGTGCCCCCAACATAAAGTGTGTTGTTGATGGTATCATTTAATAATCCCCAAACAGATCCAGATACATTATTATAATTAATGCCAGAGCCAACCGAATCCCATGAAGACGCATTCCATCTTGCAATGCTGTTGATAGATTTTGGAGCGCTGCTTACAAATAATGTGTCAAAGTACCCTCCTGCATATAATTCATTATTATAGACAGTAAGAGCGAAAAAATACATTCCCGTATTGTTCACGTTGTTCAAAGAACTCCATGAGGAGCCATTCCATTTTACTATTCCCCTTGCAGGAATTCCTGCAGCAATGCTAAAGGATCCGACTGCATATAGTTCGTTATTATATACTGTTAAATCAAGAATCTTATCGTTCCATGCCGATGTTCCATTTCCTACTGCTGACCAGTTTGTCCCATTCCATTTTGCGATGTTTTTTGCTGCTATATGTCCAGCGCTATCAAAACCACCCGCAACATATAACTCGTTACTATATACCGCCATAGCGTGTACATTCGCACCGTATATTCCCGCGTCCACTGAATCCCACAAACTGCCATTCCATCTGGCAATGAGGTTTGCTGGAACTCCTCCGGCAGAATTAAATTCTCCACCTGCATATAACTCATTATTATATTCTGATAAAGCACTTACAGTTGCAGGAAAACCAGATACTCCTCCACCAACAGATTTCCAGACGGTATCATTCCAACGAACAATACCCTGTCCCCAAGGAGAATCCCCACCCACATAAAGTTCATTTTTATATACGTACAAAGAATATAATGGAACATTGATAAATCCATTGCCAACAGAATCCCAAGTTATACCATTCCATCTTGCAATATTATTTACAGTAATACTACCAGCAGTGTTAAAATTTCCTCCTGCGTACAAATTTCCATTATATATCGCCATACCTTCTACCCAGTCTGGGGAAGTACTGCCTAACCCGCTTCCCAAAGCACTCCATGTCTGTGCATTTACAACACAGAAAGCAAAAACACATTGTAGTATGAAAAATAATTTTTTCATTAAACTATTTTTTTATCATGATTTCAAGTGTGGAAATTCGTTTTTCTAATTCTTCATTTTGTGTTTTTAATTTTGCATTTTCATCTTTCAATTTTTCGGTGGTTTCAAAAAGAGTAATAATATCTAAGCTATTGTCTTCAATATTATATGCAAAGCCGTACAATGTTTTACCAAGTTTTAATCCGTTCTTTTCAATTTCATTTGCGGTTTCAACCTCGGGCAAGTGTTTATTTATGTCAAAGAAGTTTTTCTTTTCCAGCCATGTCATTCGTTTATGGGAAGGTTCAAATTTATAATCACACCAAACAGAACTTTCTACAACCACCTCTTTTGTTCGGATAGTTCCGCAAACAAGAAGTTTATAGGTCGGGTCTCCATCGGGATCAGCTCCAATGCCAACTCTTCCATCGCCATACACGACAAAAGTTTGTACTCCAGCAGAAGCGTTATTTGTAACCGCAATAGCTTTTGTGAAATCCCGATTAACTTCTGAAATAATTCCATAGCCATAATCGCCCACATGTTGGGTTGTTACAGTTAATCCTGTTGAAGTGGGATTAACAATGTGAAGTTTTGCAGTTGGTCCTATTGTTCCGATTCCTACATTGCCAGTTTTAGTTATTCTCATTTGCTGAACTATCGAAGGTGGCATTACTGCGCGTGCGCGTGCGCCCATCAATATCAAATAATCCGCTTGGTGAAAGCGTCATCCACTTTTTCCCGTTGGAAACAAAATTGACCGGAGCATTATTTGTGCTTCCGAATATGTCGGTGGAAGACAAAATGTTTCCTCCTGTAGCGTATTTCACTCCGCTCTGAGCGAAGGCGGTGACGCTGGTGATGGAAATAAATAATACGGAGAGAGTAGATTTTTTCATTGGATGAAGTGATTAAATAATTTGACGCTACAAACGTATATAATAATCCTGTGACTGCCAAATTATTATAAGGAAATCTTTTGCAGGTGTTTTTGCGGTTGCTGGAGCAAATGAAATGTGCTACACTCCATAATCAAAAATAAAAAAGTTATGTAGCTCTTTTCATTTGCGGAGTTATATCAATGGTTGCGGGAATTGTCTTGCGGAGATTTTCTTATTTGCTGTCTGGATAAAAGCAACGATGAAGGGATGCGAGATTGTCTAACGATATACGCGCTCAGTTGTCGAGATTGGAGCAACGGTCAAGCGAAGTATGGAACTGTCCGTTACCTTATTATATGTAGTTTTTGAAATGATGTCAGGGAGGGGAGCCACCCAAATAGGTTGACCAGCGGAGGGAATCCCCTGTTGATTTTAATTTGCAAATAAAACCATCCCAACTGCCTCCGGAAGAATTTTGATAATAAGAATTTATGCCGGTTGATTTTTTAGTAGGTAATGCTGTGCCTGCTGCTGTCGTATGTCCGCAAATGATCATATCTCCGTTCGGATATACTTCAATTGACCTTCCTTCTTCATAAGCAGTTGTGCTTCCAAAATAGGTAGCGTATTTTCTTTGACCACTACTATCAAATTTTGCAATTACCGCATCATAGTCACCTGTAACATTGCTTGTCTGATAACCTCCAAATTGTGGAAAAGTATTGCTTGCTGTGAAACCTGTTGCATATACATTACCAATGTTATCTGTCTTCACATCAAGAAACTGGTCTTCAACATTGCCTCCAACGTAAGTGCTCCATTCAAGATTACCAATAGAGGCAAAGGTAGATAAATTATGTCCCTTGTCCACTTGAATAAACAGAGGAAAGTTTGCGGGATAGTTTCGGATGTCAAACTTTACAGATGTTGGAGAAAGTTGAATGAAGTTTGCCTGCCAAGGCATGGGAACAACATTGCCTGCGGGATTTATTTGGTAAGCGTGTCCTGCTTATTGACCGTAAAGAAACTTCGGATTATCTTTTCTGTAATAGAGTAGTGTAATAAATTTTCCGTCATTGTCTGTTTACTAAAGTCCGTAAGTGTCTGTTGGTGTCTGTTGGTGTCCG
>JACRAM010000125.1 GCA_016213405.1 Bacteroidota bacterium | reverse complement strand
TGCAAAAGAAGGTTACTACAGTTTATCGGCAAACTACAAACGATTAAAACTTTATGAAACCGCTGTATGCGTCTAAGCATGTACAGTGGTGTGAGAGGTGGCGAAGTTACTTTGTACCTTCGCTTCCTACTTTAATTGTTAGGTGCAAATGAATAGTATATCTTTGTCGGAACACTTCTAATCTTTGGCTGAATGAAAATAAAATTACTTTTTTCTTCTTTGTTTTTTGTTTGCTGCTTTGCAAATGCCCAGTACACCAAGCTCCTTGATTTCGCGGGCGCCACCAACGGAAAATATCCTAAAGGCGATCTTATTTCTGATGGCACTTTTCTCTATGGAATGACCAGTATCGGAGGCACAAATAATCTGGGAACCATTTTTAAAATAAAACCCAACGGAACAGGATATGTTAAGCTGCTTGATTTTGCAGGCGCCACTAACGGAAGTTCTCCTTTTGGCTCTCTTTTTTCTGACGGCACTTTTCTTTATGGAATGACTAATCTGGGCGGCATAAATGGAATAGGATGCATCTTTAAAATTAAACCCGATGGCACGGGGTATCTCAAACTGCTTGATTTCAATAATACAAACGGAAGCAGTCCGGATGCCTCTTTTATTTCTGACGGCACTTTTCTTTATGGAACAACTAAGAGTGGCGGAACAAATGGTCTTGGAACCGTTTTCAAGATAAAACCCGATGGAACCGGCTTTGCCACACTGCTTAATTTTTCAGGTGCTGTAAATGGAAGCAATCCTCGCGGCACGCTTTATTCTGATGGAACATTCTTGTATGGAATGACGGAGCAGGGCGGAACAAGTTCCATTGGTGTCATCTTTAAGATAAAACCCGATGGCACAGGATATGTTAAGCTCCTTAACTTTACCGGGCTGGCAAACGGAAGATACCCTGCCGGATCTTTTATTTCTGACGGAACCTTTCTCTATGGAATGGCAAATCAGGGCGGAGCCAATAATCTTGGGTGCATCTTTAAAATAAAACCGGATGGAACGGGCTTTGCCAAGATGCATGATTTTGCAATTGCTCCTGACGGAAACCTTCCCTATGGTTCTCTTAAATCTGACGGCACGTTTTTCTATGGAATGACTTATTCCGGAGGAACCGGCAGTAAGGGAACCATCTTTAAAATAAAACCCGCTGGAACAGGATATGCTGTACTGCTCAGCTTCTCTGGTGTTGCAAACGGAAGTAATCCTTACGGTTCTTTTTATTTTTCCGCAGGGTATCTCTACGGAATGAATTACAGTGGCGGAGCAAACAACAGCGGAACAGTATTTAAGTTTTATACCCTTCTCATAGACAATGTGAATGCATCCATGGTGAATTGCTTTGGCGGCAACAACGGAACTGCTGCCGCTACTGTGAGTGGCGGCATTTCACCTTATGTGTATTTATGGAATACAACACCCGCACAAACCACTCAAACGGCAACCGGACTTACAGCAGGAAATTATACAGTTACCGTTACAGATGCAAACATCAGTACAACAACTGCAACCGTTGCCATCACGCAGCCAACCGTGCTTGTTGCCAATGCTGGAGCGGGAAAAACAATTTGCAGCGGTTCAAGTACTACCATAGGCGGTGCTGCAAGCGGAGGAACTTCTCCCTATACGTATGTATGGAGTCCTGCGGCAAGTTTAAATTCTTCTACGGCAGTTAATCCAACAGCCAGTCCAACGGTTACTACTACATATACTGAAACTGTGACTGACAGCAAAGGTTGTACGGCATCGAAGACAGTGACGGTAACAGTGAATAACCTTTCGTCAAATCCTACTTCTGCTTCGGCATCTACCGGAACAATTTGCAAAGGGAGTTCGGTCACAGTAACTGTTAATGGCGGGTCGCTGGGCACAGGCGCATCGTGGAAATGGTACAGCGCTACCTGCGGCACAACGCTTGCGGGAACCGGAAGTTCAATAACCGTTGCTCCCACCACCACAAAAACATATTATGTAAGAGCAGAAGGAACCTGCAACACTACCACCTGCGCTTCAGTGACGGTGACTGTTTCAAGTCCTTCAGTAACTGTTTCAAAAACCAATGTGAGTTGCAGCGGTGGAAGCAACGGCAGCGCAACAGCAACTCCGTCAGGGGGAATAACTCCTTATTCTTATTTGTGGAGTAACTTAGGCACTGCTTCTCAAATCTCAAATCTCACTTCTCAAATCTATACTGTAACCATTACCGATGCAATCGGCTGCACCACTTCATCCACGGTTTCTATTTCACAACCAGCTGCACTTTCGGCAAGCATGAGTGTTACGGATGCTTCTTCCTGCAGCTCAAGTGATGGCAGCGCATCGGCAACTGTTTCCGGAGGTACTTCGCCTTACACCTACTCGTGGAGTCCATCCGGACAAACTTCACAAACTGCGACAGGCCTGCCTGCCGACACTTTTATTGTATCTGTTTCCGATTTTGCCGGATGCCTTTTGTCTGATACAGCCATTGTAAGTTGCATTACCGGAATTACATCTTCTGCTATGCAGGATTTTATTCAGGTTTATCCAAATCCCACAAACGGAAAGTTTAATGTGCAATGGCTAATGGCTAATGGAAATACATCAACCATCAACCCCGTAGGAAACAATTCCAACGGGGTAAACCATCAACCATTAACCATTGAAGTTTACAATGTGTATGGAGAAAAAGTGTACAGTAGTCAGTTGCCAAATACAACCACTAACAACTATCCACTACCTGCCCGTCCGGCAGGCGGGTCAACTAACATCGATTTGAGCGAAGCGAACAATGGAATTTATTTTCTGCAAATCAAAACAGAGCCCCGAAGGGGTAGAGACCTACAGGGGAGTGTGGTGAAAAAAATAATTATTCAAAAATAAACCCCGTAGGATAAACCCGTTGAACTACGAGTGAAAAATAAAAACCAATATCCAACGGGGTAAAATACAATGAAAAAACTTTACGTGGTTGTTTTGTTTGCCTTTGCTTGCAATTTTATTAATGGACAGTCACAGCAGATCACTTTTTCAAAGGCGCTTTTTTACTATACATTTTATTCAGTTACTACAACAAATGATAATGGCTACTTGGCTGTAGGAACAGGAGACAGTGCATATAATGATGATGGATTTATCATGAAGATAGATTCGGTAGGGAATTATTTATGGAGCAAAAAGATTGGTGGAAGCGGAACAGATGGGTTTTATTCTGTTGTGCCAACCAGAGATTTCGGATATATTTTGTGCGGATATACATACAGCATTCCATTTACAAATGGCAATGACGATATGTTTATAGTAAAAATAAATTCTATCGGAGATACAATATGGTCGAGAACATTTGGGAATACTGGTAGTGATGTAGCTACTTCCTGCCAGCAAACAAATGATAATGGGTATATTATTGGAGGCAGTTATAACGGAAATATTTGCGTAATAAAATTAGATTCATTAGGTAATTTGATTTGGAATAAATCATTTAGTGGCAGCGGTGTAGAAGTATGCAATACAATAAAACAAACTTCTGATAGCGGATACGTCTTGATTGGCACTACAAATAGTTTTAGTTCTTCTTTCGCAGATGAAATATGCCTTCTGAAATTGTCTTCTGCGGGAACTCTTTTATGGGCAAAAAGATATGGCTATGGTTACGCTAATTATGGGCATGACTTTGAGCTTACTAATAACGGAATTGTTTGTTATGTTGATCCTTCTTGGACTAATTCACAAACTGCTCTTATGAAAACTGACTATTCAGGAAACTTATTATGGATAAAAAGTTATGATAATATTTATCCTATGATGAGTGGACCCACATTCCTAAAAATGTGTATGACAAAAGATAGCGGATTTGTTTTTTTTACAAGTACCCAGATTGCTGGTGGTGGGGATTATTATGTTAAAACTGACTCATCAGGCAATACTGAATGGGTTGGCTCTGCTCTATTGATGCTTCATGATGTAGTTGCTGCAAATGACACAGGAGTGGTTCTTGTGGGTGAAGGTCCGCTTTTTGGAAGCAGAATGATGAATAGCTATAGTGAAGGAGGAATAATAAAGACAGATTCATCTGGCAATACAAATACAAATTGGTGTGCAGGAGCAACTATCGGAACAAATTCAGTTCCAAGTATAGGAGTTAATAATGCTCCTTTTGTTACATCTACAGGAGGAATATTAAAAAATGTTTCACCTATTATTGTCGTTTCTGGTATTAATTATGGAGATGGCTGTGTTTCAATTATTGGAGGAGTACCAGAAAATAATTTAGAAGACAATACTTCCATTTCCCCCAATCCCACCAGCGGCATCTTCTCGATTCAATCTTCAGAAAAAATTTCAGCCGTTGAAATAATGAATGTGCTGGGAGCAAAAGTGTATTCACTTAACCCCGTAGGAAACAATTCCAACGGGGTAAATCACTTACTCACTCACTCACTTATTGACTTAAGTTCTCAGCCAAGCGGAATTTATTTTTTGCAAATCAAAACGGATGAAGGAAGTGCAACTAAAAAACTAATAATTCAAAAATAAGCTACAATGAAAAAACTTTCCGCGGTTGTTTTGCTTGTTCTTTTTTGCGCAATTGCAAAAGGACAAAATACATGGACTCAGAAAACAAATTTTGGAGGAACTGCCCGCTATGGCGCAACGGGATTTTCCATTGGTAATTATGGATACATCGGATTGGGATGGGATGGCAGCGCATATCAAAATGATTTCTGGCAATATGATCCTTCCAATGATACATGGACACAGAAAGCAAATTTTGCAGGAGCAGGGCGAATGACTTCCGGCTTTGCAATAGGCACAATGGGCTATGTCGGGTTAGGACAAAACGGAAATGTATATACTGATTTCTGGCAATACGACCCTTCTAATAATTCATGGGTGCAGAAAGCAAATTTTCCGGGCGCGGCAAGATATGCCTTTTCAGGATTTGCCATTGGCGCTAAAGGATACCTCGGTCTTGGAACATCAAGTTCTTCCGGACCTATGTATAATGACTTTTATGAATATGATCCTTTCAATGATACATGGACTCAAAAAACTTCTTTTCCCGGTGCTGTTCGAACTGCTCCGGCAGGATTTGCGATTGGGCAGAAGGCATGGCTTGGAATGGGAAGCGACATTACTATAGGCGCCACGTATTCTGATTGGTATATGTATGACCAATCAACAGATTCATGGACACAGAAAGCAAATTTCCCGGGGCTGCCTCGTACAGGTTTTGTATCCTTCTCAATCGGTAATAACGGATACATAGGAACAGGCGGCAACTTTACTTCCTCCATTTATTACAATGATTTCTGGGAATATTTTCCTGCCTTTGATTCATGGACGCAAAGAGCTTCTCTGCCGGCATCTGTAAGATGGGGTGGTGTTGGATTTTTTATCGGCACAGATGGGTATTTAGGAACCGGCAACACCAGCAGCAGCGGGCCTTATACAAATGATTTCTGGAAGTATACTACCAAAGAGAATGATGTTGCAGTTAATGAATTGAATAATCAAATACAAATTTCTGTTTATCCTAATCCATTTAGCGGAATCGTCACTATCCACTCCTCAGAAAAAATATCATCTATTGAAATAATGAATGTGCTGGGAGAAAAAGTGTATTCGCTTAACCCCGTAGGAAACAATTCCAACGGGGTAAATCACTTACTCGCTCACTCACTTATTGACTTAAGTTCTCAGCCCAGCGGAGTTTACTTTCTGCAAATCAAAACGGAGCCACGAAGGGGTGGAGACCCACAGGGGAGTGTGGTGAAGAAAATTATTATTCAAAAATAAACCCGTAGGATAAACCCGTTGAACTACGAGTGAAAAATAAAAACCAATATCCAACGGGGTAAAATACAATGAAAAAACTTTACGCAATTATTTTGTTTGTATTTATTGGTACAATAGCAAATGCCCAATACACCAAGATACTCGATTTTGCTGGCACAGCAAATGGACAAAATCCTCAAAGCGATCTTATTGCTGATGGCACTTTTCTCTATGGAATGGCAAAAAATGGCGGCACAAATAATCTGGGAGTACTCTTTAAAATAAAGCCCGATGGAAGCGGGTATGCCAACCTGCTTGATTTTGCTGGAACAATAAACGGAAGTTATCCTCGCGGCTTTCTTATTTCTGACGGAACCTTTCTTTATGGAATGACAGAGCAAGGAGGCACAAGCGGTTATGGAACCATCTTTAAAATAAAACCCGATGGAAGCGGGTATTCCAAATTGTTGGACTTCTTAGGAACAAATGGAAGTTATCCTACTGGCTCTCTTATTTCTGATGGTACTTTTCTCTATGGAATGACCTATAGTGGCGGCACAAACAGCATTGGAATCATTTTTAAAATAAAGCCCGATGGAACGGGGTTTGTCAAACTGCTTGATTTTGCAGGAACAACAAACGGAAGTAATCCTCGCGGATCTCTTATTTCTGACGGTACCTTTCTCTATGGAATGACAACTCAAGGTGGCACCAGTGGCTATGGAGTAGTATTTAAAATAATGTCCGATGGCAGCGGGTATTCCAAACTTCTTGATTTTTCAGGCACAGCAAACGGAAGCACTCCTTATGGCTCTCTTATTTCTGACGGAACATTTTTGTATGGGATGACAGCTGATGGCGGCATAAACGGTTGGGGAGTTGTTTTTAAAATAAAACCCGATGGAAGCGGCTATGCCGACTTGCACGATTTCGCATCCGGTGCAAACGGAAAAAATCCTCGCGGTTCTCTTATTTCTGACGGAACCTTTCTTTACGGAATGACAAATACTGGTGGCACAAACAATATGGGAGTGTTCTTTAAAATAAAGCCCGATGGGACAGCATATTCCAAACTGCTTGATTTCAGTAGTACAAACGGAAGTATTCCTTATGGCTCTCTTATTTTTGATGGCAACTTTCTCTATGGAATGGCTGAAACTGGCGGCACAAACAATATGGGAACCGTATTTAAGTATCAACCATCAGGAGTGGGCGTGATAGAGAACACTGTGGAAACCGATTTTATGATTTTTCCCAACCCCAGCAATGGAATCTTTACCATTGAATCCTCAGAAAAAATTTCAGCAGTAGAAATAATGAATGTGCTGGGAGAGAAAGTTTCTGAGTTGATGAGTTCGGGAGTTAATGAGTTAAACTCAACAACTCAGCCACTCAATCACTCAACAACTCTTAATCTTTCTTCTAAGCCCAGCGGAGTTTGTTTTTTGCAAATTAAAACAGAGACGGGAAATGCTGTGAAGAAAATTGTGATTCAGAAATAGTTTGGCTATTATGAATAACTATTAATGATTAACTTTTTCTGTTATCTTTTTTCATCAGGTATTTTTATCCCCTTGTCGGTGATTGCAATGTGTCTGTCTTTAAACAATGCCCCCACTGCTTTCTTATATGTCTTTTTGCTGACTCCAAAAAGTTTGTAAATTATTTCCGAAGGGCTTTTATCTGTAACCGCAATGAAACCCCCTTCTCTTTTCAGTTTGTCAAGAATGAGTGTTGAAATATCATTCACTTTTTCATAGCCTGGTTTGTGCAGGATGAGGTCAATCTTTCCATCGTCACGCACTTTATTGACAAACCCCTTTATTTTCTCTCCGATGGCAAGCGGTTGAAACACTTCTCCTTTGTAGAGCAGACCCGAGTCCGTATTATTAATAATGGCTTTGTAGCCAAGATCGGTTTGCTGGCAAATAAGCAAATCCACTTGCTGCCCTTCCTGATAAGTGCCGGGAGTTTTTTTTAAAAACTTATCGAGCTTGGCAGAACCAACAATCCTTTTTGTTAATTCATCAACATATAAATATACAACATAAGTTTCTCCTTCTGTCATTGGAAGTTTTTGCTCGCTGAACGGAACCAGAAGATCTTTCTGCAGTCCCAGATCCAGAAACGCTCCTATAGAACTTGCCGATTTAACCAGCAGCGCGGCAAAATCACCCACCATGGCGAACGGTGTTTCTGTGGTGGCAATAATCCTGTCTTCTGAATCAAAATAAATAAATACATCTATCGTATCATTGATCTGGCAGTCGTTTGGCACATATCTGCGTGGCAAAAGTATTTCATTGTATTCATCACCTCCGTCAAGATAAACTCCAAAATCAACATGTTTCACAACGCGCAGTTGATTTATCTTTCCAATTTCTATCATGAGCAGTTTTTTATAAGCAGATTTTCTTTTTGGTTGGGATTGAAAATATTTCCCTCGGAGCGGATGAAAAAAAATCAGCGGGTATTCTTAATGCTGTCTTTTACGATGACAAAAATTTCTTCATTATCCTTTTTCATCAGGTATTTTTCACGGGCAAATTTTTCGAGGTTGGCAGGATTTGTTTTTAATTCATTTATTTCCCCACTGCTTTTTGTAATTTCTTCCTGGTAGTAATTTTTTTCTTCCTGCAGTTGATGTAATTTTTTTCTCAACTGGTGCTGGGAAAGAACATCATCTTTATCAAAGAAAACCACCCAGGCGATTATGGCAAGAAGAGAAATAAAATATTTATTGATGAAGAAAGACCCAATTGCTTTCCACAATTTTTTTCTGCTCTTTGCCATGAAACAAAAATATCGTACAAAGCAATCTTTTTAAGTGAGAATCGTTATACTTGTAAACAAAATTGCTAACAAGATGAAAACACTCCTCTTATCTTCGCTCATTATTTTTTCTTCCGCATTCATGACAGACGATTTTAAATCACAGCAGCAGAAATTCCCCAGAGTGAAAACTGCGTATGAAGAAAAGGAAAAACTTGTGAAAGAATTATTTTCCTCCAAAGGCGTGGAACTTTCTTCAGCGAATATTTTTATACGCGTGTTTAAGAAAGAAGCGCAATTGGAAATATGGGCGAAGCCATTCAAGGATGAAAAATATCAGCTGATAAAAACATATTCTATTTGTTCTTCTTCCGGTGATCTGGGTCCGAAAAGGAAACAAGGTGACGGGCAGGTGCCTGAAGGTTTTTATGAGATTGACCGGTTCAATCCTTCCAGCAATTTTTATTTATCGCTGGGCGTGAGTTATCCGAATGCTTCTGATAAAATTCTTGGCGGGAAAGGAAACCTTGGCGGAGATATTTTCATTCATGGCAACTGTGTTACCATCGGCTGCATGCCGCTAACGGATGATAAAATAAAAGAGGTTTACCTGATGGCGGTGGAAGCAAAATCAAACGGACAAACAAAAATTCCAGTTCATATCTTTCCGTTCAGAATGAATGAAACAAACATGAAATCGTATGAAGAAAAATATAAAGAGGACTCCGTAATGATTTCTTTCTGGAAAAACATTCAAAAGGGCTTTGACCATTTCGAGAACAATAAAATGCTGCCTGCTGTTTCAGTTCAAAAAAGTGGAGAGTATATATTCAAATAATTGCGCCATAAATAGCGCATATTTCATTCTTTTCTTTGGTTTCTAATTAATTGCTAAAAAAAATTGCAGAAACGTAATTTTTTCACTTCCTTTGGGCAACCATTTAATAAGTATGCGTCTTAATAATACATGAGAATCCTTGTTCAATTATTCTCTCTCCTTCTCCTGACGGATACTGAATTTATTTTTGCCCAGGCGAACAAAGAAATTCCGTCATCAGTTTCAAAACTTTTCTTTGACGAAAATAAAAACCAGTGGCCTGCGCAGGTAAAGTTTCACGCAGAGATTCCCGGAGGAAATTTATTTCTTGAAAACAATACGCTTACGTATCTTCTTTCCGAAAATGTTGACTTCCACGGATTCGGGAAAACAAAGATGGAGCCCATTACCGTTCACTATCATGCCTGGAAAGTAAAATTTGAGAATAGTAATCCCGCTGTGCAGATAAAAGGAGACAATCAATATTCTTTTGTAAATAATTATTATCATGGCAATGACTCTTCACGATGGGCTGAGAATGTAAAAATGTTTGAGAAAGTGAAATATGAAAACATTTATGATAACATTGATGTAAACTTTTATGCATCCGATATGCATCTGAAATATGATTTCATTGTTAATCCAGGCGGGGATTATAATAATATCCAAATGTCTTATGACGGAGCTGACTCATTGTATCTTTCATACGGGCATTTCTACATCAAAACAAGTTTAGGAATGGTGATCGAGCAAAAGCCCTATGCGTATCAGAAAATAAATGGAGAGAAAAAAGAAATCCCCTGCAACTATGTTCTGAACCTGAATGACAACCAGCTTGGCTTTTCTGTTGGCAATTATGACAAATCACTTCCATTGATAATTGACCCCACACTTATTGCCGCTACTTATTCAGGTTCACCAGCTGATCACTGGG
Source organism: Bacteroidota bacterium (assembly GCA_016213405.1). NCBI lineage: Bacteria > Pseudomonadati > Bacteroidota > Bacteroidota bacterium. The sequence goes on along the minus strand of JACRAM010000125.1, from coordinate 184,630 downwards.
GTTTCACCGCAACTTACGATGCAGCCGGAAATATTTATTCGGCAGGAGTAGCTTGTTCTGCCGGTTATCCGACAACAGTGGGAGCATCGCAAGCAACATTTGGTGGAGGAGGAGCTGGAGGTTCAGGTTATCCATTTGACATTGCAATCATAAAATATAATCCAACCGGAACTACCCGCCTTTTTGCAACTTATTACGGAGGTGCTGATAACGAACAGCCGCACAGCATGTTTGTCAATGCCAACAATGAATTGTATGTTGTAGGCAGAACATGGTCGGCAAATTTCCCGACTACCGCAGGCGCTTATGATCAGTCACTGAACGGAGGAGGGGATATAATCGTTGGCAAGTTTAATACACTTGGTGGATTGCTTGCATCCACGTTTATTGGTGGTTCAGGTGATGATGGAGTAAATTATAATGCTGGGTTTTATACATTCGGGATGACAAAATTCAGTTATGCGGATGATGGCAGAAGTGAAATTATTTTAGATAACGCAAGCAATGTATACATAGCCGCATCCACACAATCTTCAAACTTTCCTACAACTGCAGGCGCATACGATGCAACGTTGGGTGGACCTCAGGATGGATGCGTTTTCAAAATGAACAGTAATCTTTCTGCTCTTTCTTTCAGCACTTATTTGGGCGGAAGCAATTATGACGGAGCATACGGATTGAAACTCGATGCTGCGGGCAATGTATATGTAACAGGAGGAACCACCAGCAATAATTTTCCCACTACGGCCGGTGTAATTCATACAACTTTTCAGGGAGGTACTACAGATGGTTTTATCTCGGAACTGAACAGCACAGGAACTTCTCTGCTCGCTTCCACATTTTTAGGGACAGCTTCTGATGATCAATCTTACTTTTTGGAAAAAGACGCAAGTAATAATGTGTATGTATTTGGATTAACACGCGGTGCATACCAGACAACAGCGGGAGTTTATAAAAATGCAAATAGCGCGCAATTCATTCATAAACTCAATAGCTCATTGACAACAACTGTTTTTTCTACTGTTGTCGGAACAGGTTCTCTGAATCCGAATATTTCTCCCACAGCATTTTTGGTTGACAGCTGTGAAAGCATTTACATTGCAGGATGGGGAAGATGTTCACAGTTTCAAAACCCAAATCCTAATACTGTAACCGGAATGCCCATTACCGCCAACGCGCAGCAACCAACTACAGATGGCTGCGATTTTTATTTCATGGTTCTTACTCCTGACGCAAAGTCGCTCTGGTATGCAACTTTTTATGGCGAGAACGGTGGCTTTGAACCCGACCATGTGGATGGAGGAACAAGCCGTTTCGACAGAAGAGCTTTCATCTATCAATCCGTTTGCGGAAGTTGCGGAGGCACGAGCGGTTTTCCTACTACTCCAGGCGCATGGTCAAGCACAAATAACAGCAGCAACTGCAACAATGCTGTAGTGAAAATGGATGTGAGCATTCATCCTATTGCTGTTGCTATTCTGAATGGTCCCAATGCCGGTTGCGCGCCTTTTACAGCATCATTCACAAATACCGGCAGCGCTGCTTCCAGCTTCATCTGGAATTTTGGTGATGGAAGTCCGATAGATACGATTACTTCTCCTTCGCATACGTACACAGCGGTAGGAACATTTACGGTTACATTGTATGCAATAGATTCGCTCGGAGTTTGCGCGTATATTGATTCTGCCAAGCTGGTAATTTCAGTTGGTCAGCCGCCTGCACTTCAAATGTCTCAAACAAGTCTTTTATGTTTTGGAACAAGTAATGGAACTGCAACAGTCACTACAACAGGAGGATTGAATCCGCTAACCTATCTCTGGTCGCCTGGCGGTCAAACAACTTCAGCCGCTACGGGACTTTCAGGAGCAACTTACTCAGTAACAGTAACCGATAATCTTGGCTGCAGCGCCACAAATACGATTACAGTTAATGAACCTCCTCCAGTCACAGGAAGTATTATCAATTCTATAAATGTAAGCTGTTTCGGAGGGAATGACGGTTCTGCAACCGCAAGCGGAAGCGGAGGCACAGGCGCAATTACGTATTCATGGACTACAATTCCTACGCAAACAAGCCTTGTTGCAAGTAATCTGATAGCAGGAAATTATTCTGTAACAATGACCGATGCGAATGGGTGTGCAATAACTGATAATATAATAATCACCCAACCTCCCGGAATGAATCTCACAAGTATTTCAACGGATGCCGGCTGTGGGGTAAGTAATGGAACTGCAACTATCAGTTCATCGGGAGGCACATTGCCTTACACCTATCTCTGGCTAACATCGCCCGTTCAAACAACCACTACTGCAACAGGTCTATCGGTTGGAACTTATACGGTGATTGTTACAGATGGTAAAGGTTGCAATCAACCACTATCTGTTTCTGTCGGAGGAGTTTTAGCTCCTGCAGCAGATTTTTATTTTAATCCCGACATTGTTTCGTACCTGAATCCGCTGGTTGCGTTTACCGATGCTTCTGTTGGAAATCCATTTGTGTGGTTCTGGAATTTTGGAGATGTAATTTCCGGTGCAAATAATTCTTCTACTCTTGAGAATCCAATGCATATATTTTCAGATACCGGAACCTACTGCATCACACTTATTATTCACGATTCAACCCACGTGTGCAGAGACACCATTGTTAAATGCCTGAAAGTGGAAGCCGACTTTACTTTTTATATTCCAAATTGCTTCACCCCGAATAATGACGGCATTAACGAAATGTTTTTTGGATACGGAACATACATTAAGGAATTTCACATTATGATTTTTGACCGCTGGGGTAATTTGATTTTTGAATCGCATGACATCAACAAAGGATGGGATGGAAAAGTTCAGGGTGGAAACAGTCATCAGCTTGTTCAGGAAGATGTATATGTCTGGAAAGTGAATCTGGTTGATGTGCATAATCAACCTCACCAATACATCGGGCATGTCAGTAAGGTGCGATAAGCGATATCCTTATTCTTTCTTTGTTATCTTAAAAATAAACAGAATGGTGTTAAGAACAAATGCAATTACATCCCCGTAAACCCAATTTACATAAAATGAAAATGAGTTTACATCTTTAACTTTTGCGTTTACGTGGAAATAAAATGAGATGCATTCTTTGTAAACTCAGTTTCTTTCTTTCACATTCCGCTACTCACCAATAAAAACGCTGAAACTGAAGATGTGCTCTCAAAAGTTAAAAATGTAGCAGTGCCTGCCAAACACGTTACTTCTGTATTTATAGATGTAGATTCAAAAGTCACCGATGTAACCGCAGTTTATTTCCATGTAACATCAGTTGCATTCCGCGTAATGTCATTTTCATTCCGCGTAAACTCAAGCGCGCGCTATTTTTCACTTTCAATTGTTAAAGAATGTTAAACGCCTTTCATCCTGGAATAATTGGCACACGGTTTGGTTTATCCTGTGAATTAAAACTGCACTAAAACAAAAATTGAAATGAAAATAAGATTACAACATGCTGCTGAAAAAGCTAAAGAGCTTCGCCCTATGAATATTGGGATTAGAAATCCTTCCGCTCCGATGTTCCGCAAAATGCTTAATGACGTGATGGAGTGTGTGATGGATAAGGAAAATTTGAAAGGAGGTATATAGACCATGGCAAGAAAAAAAAGAGTTCGTGTAAAGATTCCGCGCAACGCGGCAAAGCTGATTGAACTGGCTATGAATATTTTGAAGCATAAAGCAAGCGCAACAGGCAATGCAGGCGCAGCCGCGAGCAACCCGCTGGCAAGTATAGATATGGATGAGCTTATGCGTAAGACAACTGTATCGGATACTGAGCACACACTCGCTCTTCAATTGAAAAAAGACAGCGAGACCGCTATTGATTTGCGCAACCATGCTTTAGGAATTGCTAAAGACCAGTTGAGTTCTACCGATAGCACCGTTTATTTTTTCGTGAAGGCGATTCGTGATGTGTTGCTGGGCGTTTACAAGGGACAGGAGCATAAGCTTGGCGATTATGGATTTGAGGTTGACGAAAGTCCGAAGCGTTCAAGCACTGCGCCTGCTGCTAAGTAAGGCATAAAGAAAACCCTCCGAAGTACAGTAAGAGGGTTTTTCTTTTTTGTGCAAGCCGGTTATGCGAACCCGCTTGCTGAAATTAATGCAATGTCTTTTCAACTACTTTCTGAGTCAATGCTTGCCCTTACTGATAGTTTGGTTGGGCAACTATATACGAGTTAGACCAAAGGGAAAATGAATTGAAATAAATCGAATAGAACAGAAATAAAATTACTCACTGATTTCAACAATATATTCTATTGCAAATAAATCTAAATCATCATATACTTTTTTAATAGTATATACATCTTCTGCTGTAATTTTTCTTTCAGAAACAAATTTTTTGATATTTATTACATTTATTTTTCCTTTCCCATGTATTCTAAATTCTTTCATGTGATACCTTAATGCTTTATCAAGCATAACCTCAAATGATTGTTCTATTGCGGGTACATTCATGTGTGAATTAACAAATAATGCCCTTGCTCCCATTCCAACTGCTATTTCATAATATCTTCTAAATTCTTTTTCTTCTTCTGTATTATATAGTTCTCTAAACTCAGTTTCAAAATATCCAGCAGAACACAAATTAGAGATATTAACTCCTCTTGTACCGAATTTATTTCTAATATCTTTTTTATAGATAAAAATATTGTTGCCTTTTTTAGCTTCATAGCGCAAATACAAGGACATTTTGAGTGCGCCATAATCATCTTTAGTTAAAATATCAGAATAAAATTGAAGAATATTTTTATCGGAATTATTTGATACATATTCAATATAAGAATTTAAAATTTCTTTTTTTGAATCCTTGAATCCAAGTCCTCCATCTTCTTTGACTTTTCTGATTATTTCAAGTAAAAGAGATTTATCTCTTATCTCTAAATCGGGAACGACAATTTTTAATATTCCTCTCTTTTCATCATAGGAATAAGTGCTATCTTGTTGAGCTTCTTGAGAAGTTCCATCTACGTCCAAAAAAATAACAACCCCCTTTTTATAGGCAAGTTCTTTTATTCTTTCAAGAGTAAACTTTGCAGAGGACATTGGAAGGGGAATTAATATTTACCCTCTGCTAACTTTATGATGGAATATAAATCATCTTTAATAAAAATTTCCGACCCTTTTTTAAATCCGCCAAATTCTCTTGAATCTATTTCTTCTCCTTCGGGTGTGAGAACGGGGTCTCCATTAGATTCAATAATTATTCCATCTTCATTAATAGATTTCCCAAATGCCTCCAATATTAATGGAAGGGATTTTTCTGTAAATAATAATTTAGGCGTGGTGTTCATGTATTAGTTGTTGCAGAAGCTATTATTGTAAAGATAGAAAAGTTTGCAAATGTAACAATATTACTATATGAAATATTTTTTATATAGGATTTTTTCAACAATTCAAATGTATATAAATCATGTTATCCTAAACGTAATTATTTGTTAAATATTTTATGTAACAATTTTAACACAATAATAATGCCTAATATACCTTCAAAACATGATATTTCTCGATATGATATAGAATTGTTATCAATTCAGACACTAAAATATCTTATTACTTATTCGAAAAAATGTTACGACAAATAAACTTATACACGGATAGGTATTGATTTTGAAAAGAAAGATTAATTACTTTTTCGCAATCAATTCCGCATACTTCAATCTTCTGCCATTGCTTTTTGACATTGCAAAATTAAATCTGTCCTCCTCCGTTAAGCTTCTTGTATTGTAACGGAAAGAAAATTCATCACAATATTTTTGCAGGTGCTTTTTACTTGCATAGTGATAAATACCTATAATTCCTCTTTTCAGGATTGAGAAAAATCCCTCAATAGTATTAGTGTAAGCATCTCCTCTTACATATTCTCCCTGCGCATGATTGACAACAAAATGCTTATAATGTTCTTGTAATATTTTATATGCGTAAAGAGAATCAGTTACCATAACAGAATTGCCCTCAACTCTGCGTCTGATAATCGGTATTAAATCTTCATGTCCTCTGCTATTAACTGTTTTTAGATATACAAGTCCCCTGTTACGCTCTACAATGCCAAAGACCATAGTTTTATTGTCGGGTTCTCCTGCCGCTTCTTTTAATCTGTATTCATGTCTTTGCCAAGCGTGTTTGTTATGAATCTTTCCACCAACAAAAGTTTCATCTGCTTCAACTGTTCCCTGAAACGCTTGTGGATTTTTTTCTTTGAGCATAGTACGGATGCGATGCAATACAAACCACGCGCTCTTTTGAGTGATGCCTAAGTCCCTGCTAAGTTGTAAAGAAGAAATTCCTTTCTTGTGAGAGGAAAGTAAATACATAGCGATAAACCATTTTTGAAGAGGGATTTTTGTATTCTCATAGATAGTTCCCACAGTTGCGTTATATTTTTTTCTGCAAGTTTTATTTGCGCACTTGTAAGTTTTTCCGTCTTTGAATTTATAATGTTTCTTGCTTTTGCAGAACGGACAAACTGGAACACCGTTCCATCTTAATTCTTCTAAGTGTTTCCTACATACTTCTTCGCTTGAAAAAGTTGTCAGAAGGTCGGAAATGTTTTTAAAGTTTTTCATAGTGTATCTTTTTGTTTGATATAGTAAAGATAATATAAATATCAATATGTCATAGATAGTGGTAAGATAAAGTTATTAACAATGGTAAAATGATGTATTTTTACATTACATTTGTCATTGATAAAGGTAAGATGACACTAAAAGACATATATAAACGATTCCCAAGAGAGAGAGATTGTATTTCCTTTTTTGAGCATATTATCTGGAACGACAAACCAGTATGTCCTTATTGTAAGCATCACTCTTATTCGGCAATGAAAAAAGAAGATAGATACCATTGTAATAATTGCGATACTTCTTATAGCGTAACAGTAGGAACAATATTTAAAAAAACCAAAATTGATTTACGCAAATGGCTGTTTGCGATTTATGAGTTAAATGCTAATCCAGATACAAGCGCAAGGGAACTCGCAAAAAAAATCGGAGTAACAAAAGATTCTGCATGGCTAATGACAAAAAAGATAACAAGAGGGCATTTAGAATCAAAAGATTTGCTACAACGAATCATAGACAATCTTTAAAAACAATAAAATTAGACCAGTCCCAAAGTAGGCACTTTTAGTAAAAATATCAAAGCAAATAACTAATTATCAATGAGTAAGCATCAGTCCCAAGATTCAAAAAAAGAAAATGAAATTCCCTCAACGGATTTTGTAGGGAAAATAAAAATAAAAGGGTTGGATATTCCTTGCGCTGTTTTATATCCTGATACTAATCCGACTTCTGTAATAGTTCAAAGGGAAATTGTCGGATTACTTACAGGAAATAAAAAAGGTGGTTTTGAAAGATATTTAAAACCACAAAACTTACAGGGTTATTTACCCGAACAATTTAAGGGGAAACCCTTATCAGAAAGCGTAATCACCTTCAACTTTAATGGAAGGACTGCACAAGGATTTAAGGGAAGCGATTTGATAGACATCTGTAAGATGTATATGCAAGCAAAGATGGATGGAAATCTTTTAGAGAATCAATATAAACTTGCGGAAGAATCACAAATAATAGTTTTTGCTTTTGCTAAAACTGGAGTGGATGCTGTTATTTATGAAGCAACAGGATTTGAATTATTCAAGGATAGATTTACTTTTAATCGGCTATTAGAAAAATATATTGATGATGAGATAAAGCAATGGTATAAAAAATTTCCTGATAAGTTTTATCAATTAATTTTTAAACTGAACGGATGGGCATGGGAAGAAGATAGCATGAAAAGAAAACCAAGTGTTATAGGCAGATGGACTAACGAAATAGTTTATTCTCGTTTTCCAAAGGGAATTTTAGGAAAACTACAAGACAAAAATCCTATGACTGAAAATGGTTATAGAAAATATAAACACCATCAACTACTAACAGACATAGGGAATGATGAATTGAAAGAATATATTTCAAATGCAATATTCTTAATGGAATCCTGCGCCAACTGGTCAAAATTTAAAAGAGCATTAGCAAGAGCAACAGGAAGAGAATATCAGGGTGATATGTTCGAAGATTTAGGATAAAATATTATGGACGAGGTCGAAGACGGTCTCATTAGCCGAAAAAACACAGAGTGCAATTCTGTGTCTTAGATGAAGTGTGAGAAACTTTAACTTGTCCGACTTATTGCAAATGTACGAATTACTAATTTTGCAGAATGAGGAAAAATAAAAAAGATATTACTTTGAAAGTAAACGTCTCGCTTCACGACCTACTGAGCGCATCCGTTTCAGGCAATCCAAAGCCGAAGAAGAAGCGTAGAAAAGGAAAGAAGAAGTAACAAAAACCTTCCCAAACCTTATCGGTCAATCTCTGCTATGGAAGGTCTAACTCGTATATAGTTGCCTTTGGTTGAAGAAATGCAGGTATTCGTCTAATAGTTTCGGCATTTCATCGAAGATAATTGCCCATTCGTCTAATAGTTGGGTTATTAACAAAATTTATGAAGAAAAGGTCAAACATTCGCGGCAACCATTTTCAAAAAATGAGTCTATTATCTGAAAGGATTCGAAAAAAATAACTGTTTTGAATTTTGAAACGATAAAAAAAATAAGCACCTTTTAAGATTAAGGAAATGCTTAAATATGTAGGAAAATTCTTTCTTATAACAATGATTGAATTGTGGATAATAATAGCATTTATGTATTTAACCCTGATAAATCCGATACTATTAATGAATAAATTTTCTGATGTTAGTAGTTATTTTGCTTTCAGATGTCAGATTTATAAATATATAACAAAGACCGATAATTATGAATAATGTTAATGCAGCAAACCAAGTATTATTTCTAAAATGATAAAATTTGAACAATGGATTATCTCCAAATCGTATTAAACAATATAATAATACAATATATTGTTGCTGGGCACAAGCAATACAAATATTTATAATATCATTAACAAAATCCTTTTCAAATATATTTCCTCTTCCTAATATTTTCCATATCCATTTTGAAATATACATATTAAGATAAAAAACAGGAAATGAATAAGAAATACTTAATAAAATATTCGACCACAGATAAAGAGATGAAAACGCTTTTGGGTCAAACCAATATAATCCTAAAAAATATGGAGATACTATACCTAAGTATGCAAAAAACAATAACGGAATATCTTGAACTTTAAATTCCATGCTAAATATACAAATTTCCTTAATCTTAAAAGGTGCTAAAAAATAATGAAATCAGGTATTTTTCACGTCAGAAATTTTGTTTTTATTCTTTCTATCTTTTTCTGCAAGAATATTTTTTCTCAGCAAACTGCTGCTCCCGCAACTTTTCAGATTACAAATAATGGAACTGCTGCGGATATTCAGCCATACAAAGATGCTATCAATAATGCCAACATGGAGAATTACCGCTGCAAAACAAAGCGCAACACTATTCTGTTTGATAACGGACTAAAGGCAGAACTGATTTCTGCCGGAGAAATGCTCGCACTGGGAAAGAATGTGAATATCAATCAGTATTCTGATACGCGAGACCCGCTTTACATTCAACCTGTTTTTCATCTTAATGATAATGGAACTTTATCGGCAATGTACAGTAAGCCCAATATGAAACAAAACACTATAATTAAATAGCCGCAGAAAATTAATGACAAAAAAGTTATTACTCGCGCATTTTTTATTTTGTATTTACGGGTTGAATAGTGTGTTCGCTCAAGGTGATGATTGCAGCACAGCTCAATATATTGGAACTTTGCCCACCCCGGCTGCTTGCCCTTCAGGTAATGGAACAACAGTATCTGTTGCCGGTACCAATATTGGAGCTACTTCTCCTAACCCCTATACTTATCTTTTAGGATGTCAGCCGGCAGGCAATCAGGCGGCTCCTGCCCTTGATGTATGGTATAGTTTTACAGCTACCGGCAATCTGGTTAACATTAATATCAGTGGCACTTTAGCCACTCCAAATGTTGCCATGTGGTCAGGAACTTGTGGAAGCCTTGTGGGTTTTGACTGCGCAATTGGAAATGCTGCCGGAAATCTTACTGCAACATTTCAGCCAACAACACCCGGTCAAACTTATTATCTCCAGATAAGCGGCAATACACCAACCGGCTCTGGAAATTTTACGTTGACACTGGATAATGATAACGATTGCAACAACTGTATGCAAGCTTCCAGTTTAACAGCTTCACCACTCCCGACAAATGGTACCTATCTGCCCGGCACTACTGTAACATTCTGCTTTACGGTGAGTTCATTTACACAAATAAGTTCTAATTGGCTTCATGGCATCACACCTACATTTGGCTGTGGTTGGAATACTGCTACGTTAGCTCCTGTTGGAAATCCAACAGAATGTTCTGCTAGCGGAACATGGGGATGGTATCCCAGCAACACAAGTTCTGCTACTGGAGCTGTAACTGGTGCCGGATGGTATTATAATTACGCTGTGCCCGCGGATGCTAATCCGGGAAATAATTATGGAGATTATAATTCATCAGGTACTTGTACCTGGACATTTTGCTGGAGCATTCAAACAGCTGCCACTTGTGCTTGCCCAAATTTAAATATGACTATTAATGCTTTGGGGGATGGCGAATCGGGATCATGGTCAAGTATTGCCTGTCAACTTGATCCGGATTATCAATTCAGCGCTGTATTGACGTGTTGTCTGCCACCGGTAATGACACAAACCAATGTTTTATGTAATGGTCAATGTACCGGTACTGCAACAGCTACTGCTCAGGGCACTGATTCTCCATGGGATTATGTTTGGACCGGTCCTTTTGGTCCCGTTCTCACCCAAAATAATATTAGCACTCCCAGCACTGCCACAGGTTTGTGTGCCGGAACTTATACGGTGACTGTAACAGATAATAATAACTGTGTATCATTTGCTACAGTCACCATTACTCAGCCCGCTGTCCTGACTGCAGCCATGAGTTCAACACCTGCCTCTTGCGGTTCATCAACCGGTTCTGCATCAGTTACAGCAGGCGGAGGAACTCCTGCTTATACGTATGCATGGAGTCCAAGTGGAGGAAATTCTTCTTCAGCTACAGGATTATCCGCAGGAAATTATACAGTGACAATCACCGATGGAAACGGATGTACTGCAACAGGAACTGTCACCGTTGCATCCACCGCTTCCGGCACTGCGAATATTTCTTCGAGCGCAAACGTAACTTGCAACGGAGCAAACAATGGCAATGCAACAGCAACAATGACAGGCGGAACACCGAATTATACTTATGCTTGGAACAACGGGCAAACTACCTCAACGGCTACGTCACTTCCTCCGGGAAATTATACCTGCACCATTACCGATGCAAATGGCTGCACTGCCACCACCACGGTTTCCATCACTCAACCCGCTGCGCTTTCGGCAAGTGTGACCACCACTAATTCTATTTGCACTGCATCAAACGGAACAGCATCAGTTTCTGCTTCCGGAGGAACAGGAGCGTATACTTATTTATGGAATCCAAGCGGACAAACTTCTCCCACTGCCACCGGACTTTCTTCAGGCACTTATTCAGTTACTGTTACCGATGCAAACGGATGCACTTTTGTTTTATCGGCAACTGTGAACAGTACTGGTGGAGGAACGGCTTCCATTCTATCAAGTAATAATGTTTTGTGCAATGGTGGAAACACTGGCAATGCAACTGCAACAATGACCGGAGGAACTCCCAATTATACTTTTGTTTGGAGCAACGGGCAAACTACTTCCGTTGCTACCGGACTTTCCTTCGGTAATTATACGGTTACTGTAACCGATGCCAATGGCTGTTCATCTGTAACCACAGTTTCCATTTCACAACCCACTGCGCTTTCGGCTGTTCCATCACAAACAAATGTAACATGTAATGGAGGAAATACCGGAAGCGCTTCAGTAAACATGAGCGGAGGAACTCCTGCTTATACTTATGCATGGAATCCAAGCGGAGGAAATTCTTCTTCAGCCACCGGATTATCAGCCGGAAATTATTCGGTTACTGTTACCGATGCCAACGGATGTACTTCAGTTTCCGCATTTACAATCACTCAGCCGACAGCGGTAACAGCCGTTCCATCTTCAACAAATGTTTCCTGCAATGGTGGAAGCAATGGTTCTGCTTCTGTAACTGCAGGTGGCGGAGCAGGAGGGTATTCTTATTTATGGAGTAACTCACAGACAACTTCTTCTGCAACAGGATTAATAGCCGGTAATTATTCGGTCACAGTTACCGATGCCAGCGGATGCACTTCTTCAGCCGCAGTTGTAATCTCTCAGCCAACTGCGATTACAGCAACCACAAGTTCAGTAAATGAAATTTGCAACCAACTGAACGGTTCCGCCACAGTTTCTCCTTCGGGAGGAACCGGAGCATTTACTTATTTATGGAGCAACGGACAAGCTACTTCTACTGCTACCGGATTGGCGGCAGCAACTTATTCCGTTACTGTTACCGATGCAAACGGATGCACATATTCAACAACCGTAACAGTCAATTCTACAGGCGGTCCTATAGCCAATGCAGGTCCGAATGCAAGCGTATGCTTTGGCGCTTCGACTACGCTCAGCGTGACTGGAGGAGGAACCTATGCATGGGTTCCTGCAGCCGGATTGAATTGTACAACTTGTTCCAATCCTGTTGCCACACCAAATGCAAGTACAACCTATACTGTAGTTGTTACAGATGTCAACGGATGTTTTGCCTCAGCTAATGTAACAGTAACCGTAAACGCACTTCCTGTTCCCAATGCGGGAGCGGATGTGAGTATTTGTTCCGGAACTTCTGCTCAATTAAATGCCAGCGGAGGCGGAACTTATTTATGGTCGCCAGCGAATGGATTAAGCAGCACCAATATTTCTAATCCTGTTGCGTCTCCCGCATCAACTACAACTTATTCGCTAACCGTGACCGATGCAAATGGCTGCAGCAATTCAGACGCTGTGATGGTTACAATAAATGCACTGCCGGTAGTTGCATTTGTTGCTCCTAACGAATGCTTTAATACACAAACTTCTTTCACCGATCAATCCACCGGAAGCACATCATGGCTTTGGAATTTCGGAGAACCGTCATCTGGGCCGAACGATACTTCTTCTATTCAAAATCCCAATCATACCTATTCCAATGCAGGAACTTTTACTGTCACGCTGGTTGCAACAAATCAATTCGGATGCGTGGACAGTTTGAAGAAGGTGGTAATTGTAAATCCTCTTCCGCAGGCAAGTTTCACGGCATCCACCGTTTGTATTGGCAATACCACCTTGTTTGCCGACCAGTCATCTGTTTCACCAGGCAGTTTAATAAACTGGAATTGGAATTTTGCCGACCCTAATTCCGGTGCTTCTAATATTTCCACTTTGCAGAATCCATCGCACACCTATACTGCTGCCGGAACATTTAACGTGGTGCTTACGGTAACTTCAGACAGCGGTTGCCAGAGTACAATTCAAATTCCTGTAAATGTTCTTGCATTGCCGATCGCAGCATTTTCGTTTCAGAATATTTGTGAAAATTATCCTGCGCAGTTTAATAACAATTCAACCGCTCCGCCCTTAACATGGACATGGACTTTTGGAGATGGAAACTCTTCCACTCAACAGAGTCCTTCGCATACCTATGTTGGCTTTGGAACATACACAGTAACCCTTATTGCAACCACTTCAGGCGGATGTGCCGATACCGTCAGCGACACTATTGTAATTTATCCTAACCCGGTTCCTGATTTTATTGCAGACAGCGTGTGCATAGGTTTCACAAATTCATTTAGTGATTTATCTATGATTCCGCAGGGAAGTATTACTAACTGGAACTGGGCTTTTGGCGATGGCAATACCGATACGGTTCAGAATCCTACCCATATTTATTCTTCTTCAGGAACTTACACAGCAACACTTTCACTTACATCAAACAATGGATGCACAACTGCCATTTCACACAGCGTGTTTGTGTATGCCCAGCCAACTGCCGATTTTTCTGTTTCTCCCAATTCAATTACCGAACTGGGCGAACTATTTGCGTTCTCTGATTTATCCTATACAGGTATTGTTCAATGGGCTTGGACTTTTGGAGACGGAGACAGTTCATCTGTGCAAAACCCGGGGCATAGTTATGCAGATACAGGAATGTATAATGTAACGCTGATTGTGATTTCACAATTCGGATGTATTGATACCGTGATGCATTTTGTTGAAGTCCGCGATTTTGCGTTTTATGTTCCCAATGCATTTACACCAAACGGAGATAATCATAATGATTTGTTCAGCGGAGTGGGAATCGGAATAAGAGAATACGAACTGCTCATTTTTGACAGGTGGGGCAACCTGATTTTTATTACGCACGATTATAATGAAAGATGGGACGGCACCATTAAGGGCGGAAGTGCAGTGGTGCAGGAAGATGTATATGTCTGGAAGATCCGTGTTCTCGATATTTTCAATAAAGAACATCGCTACATAGGGACTGTGACCAAGATGAAATAAATTTACTGCACAATAAACTTCCTTGTTGCCACTAGGTATGTTACTCTAAGCCCAGTTTTGGAATTATTTTCATAGATAATTTTTTGTGATTTTGCTGTTTTGTCGTCTCTTTTTTTCATTTTGATACTCAGGGTTTGTCGAAGAAATACACTCGTTGGTCATTATAAAATCACTTATTCATCAAAAATGTTTAACATATTCTGATTTTCTCGTATAATAATGTGTGCAAACTCCTGAAATAAACTTGTTTTTAATTTGTAAAATACAATATACATCGCATATAAATTCTGATTTTTAAAGAAAACATGTATGCAGAATCGTTACAAAATATTTTTCTTCATTTGTTTTTGGATAGGCAATAGCAATTCTTTTTCTCAGTCCATCCAACCCGATTTACCAGGTCCAGGCGCTAATCTTCAAACAGCTACCATCGGCTCGCTGGTAATTCCGATGGACAATGTGAATCAGGATAATGGCGGACTATTCAACTTAAAATCTTATGGGCTTGTGCATGCGCTTCTGATGAATGATATTCCGGTGAAGTGGATTATCAGTGCAGGCAAAGTAAAAGATGCCATTGATTTTTCTGCAACAGCCGAGCGGCTTTATCCTTCTTTTGTTGCTTCTGCAATGACTGATTTTATCGCAAGCGCATTTATTATTGACAGCGTTTGGGTAAATACTCCTTCACCCATAACAGGGCAAACCGCCACGCAGGTAATCACTTCGTTCGCCAATAATGTTGCCGTATTCCGGCTCACGCAAAATGTAACGGTGGATGTTCGCTATACATTAAACTTCCGTCCGAAAATTGCCGTGTTCAATAATGGAGGAAATCAGGCAATCCATGTGGCTATTCTCAACGCAGGAGGAGTTACCAACTATTATGTGATTAGTGCGGGAGTGTTTCCGGGAATCTCGCAATGTTATACTTTTTGTTCAGAGCCGCACTGGTCGGGGGAGGGAAATCCTCCATTAAATACCCCTATCACCAACAATATTAAAAACTATGTTCTGAGCGGTGGAAATTTTTTAGCGCAGTGCCATGGTGTGACCACTTATGAGAACCTGAGTTTTTTTCATACAGACAATGGAATAAGCGAGATAGGTGTTGCAGTAACTAATAATTATTATAACAATGATTTGGCATATATGCAGTTTCACGGAGCGATGAGAGCCAATGAGGGCGGCTCTGGAAAAAACTGGATACGGGCGCCAGGTTCAGCATGGATTCCTGGATTTTATTATTGCATCAGTCATAATAATATTGATACCGTAATTGCCATGGCAGCCCACCTTACTGATCCTGATTCTGCAGGAGGCAATACCTACTATCTTGGCGGGCACGATTATTCTCCTTTCACCACGCAGCTTGATATAAATTCAGCGCGGCTTTACCTGAATGCATCGCTTGTTCCTTCCGGCAGACCTGTGCCTTTTACAGTGAATGCCGGTAATAATAATACCATTTGTCTTGGAAGCAATGTTACCTTAGGAGGATCGCCTACTGCGCCCGCTGGGGTAACTTATCTTTGGTCGCCCGCCTCTTCGCTCAATAACAGCACATCAGCAAATCCTATCGCCACACCAACCGTTACCACCACATATATTGTGAATGCTGATAATGGCGGCTGCACCGCAAATGGCACTGTGACAGTAACGGTGGTTCCACCTCCTGTTGCACCCACAGCAACAAGCAATAGTCCGGTGTGCATTGGAGGCACACTGTCACTTTCTGCAAACGCAGCTTTGGGAGCAGCTTACACTTGGTCAGGACCAAATGGTTTTTCTTCTTCGCTGCAGAATCCTTCCATTCCTAATGTTACCACTGCCAATGCCGGAACTTATACGGTTACCGCTGCAGTAAACGGATGTTTATCTCCGTCCACAGTCACCACCGTTATCATAGGTCCTTCTCCTCTCATCACTGCATCGCAGAGCAATGTTTCCTGTTTTGGAGGAAGCAATGGAACAGCGACAGCGACAGCATCAGGAGGCACAGCACCTTATACATACTTATGGAGTAACGGGCAAACTACTTCTTCAGCAACCGGATTGATTGCGGGAACTTACACAGTAAACGTTGCTGAAGCAAACGGGTGCATAAACACTGCAACGGTTTCCATAACAGAACCTACTGTACTCACCTCTACGGTTTCGTCAATGAATGTTTCCTGTTTTGGTGGAAGCAATGGCTCAGCATCGGTTTCTCCTTCGGGAGGAACACCTGTTTATACTTATTTGTGGAGTAACGGACAAACAACTTCTTCGGCTACTGCATTGATTGCAGGAAATTATTCTGTTACAACCACCGATGCAAACGGATGCACAGCAACCTCAACAGTTACTATTACAGAACCGCTCATTGGTCTCAGTTCCACTACTACTCAAACCAATGTTTCCTGCTTTGGCGGAAGCGATGGTTCTGCCTCCATTTCTCCTTCTGGAGGAACTCCTCCTTATACTTATTTATGGAATCCAACAGGGCAAACCACATCATCGGTAACAGGGCTTTCAGCAGGAACGTACACGGTAACTGCCAACGATGCAAATGGATGCGCTGTACAAAACATAACCATCACACAACCTCCTGCACCTCTTATTTCCATTGCTTCGCAGACCAATATATGCAGCGGTGCAAGCAATGGTTCAACCACTGTTTCTGTTTCAGGAGGAACACCTGGCTATACTTACCTATGGAATAATGGACAAACCACAATATCAGCAACAGGGTTGCCTGCCGGAAATTATTCTGTTACAGTTACGGATGCCAATGGCTGCACCACCACCTCAACGGGTATCATTACTTTGTTTCCTGCTGTCATTGCCGCTTCATCGCAAACAAATGTTTCCTGTTTTGGAGGAAGCAATGGTAATGCAACGATAAATATTTCAAGCGGAACTCCGTCTTACACTTATTTCTGGAGCAATGGACAAACCACTTCATCAGCAACCGGATTAATTTCAGGAAATTATTCTATCGCCATCACCGATGCCAATGGGTGCACAACTTCAGCGTCCGTTTCCATCACACAACCTACACTGCTTACTGCTAATGCTGCTGCTACTTCTATTCCCTGCTTCGGAGGAAACAATGGCTCGGCAACAATTTCTTCTTCGGGAGGAACGCCAACGTATACTTACTTGTGGAATAACGGACAAACTACTTCTGCCGCCACCGGATTGATTGCAGGAAATTATTCCGTAACAGTTACTGATGCGAATGGCTGCACAACAACGAATACAGTTGCCATCACACAGCCCGCTGCTCCACTCTCATTTTCTTCCTCGCAGAATAATGTTTCGTGTTTCAGTGGAAGCAATGGTACAGCGTGGGTTTCTGCTTCTGGCGGAACTCCCGTTTATACTTATTTATGGAGCAATGGAGATACGACTGAGAACATTGTTAATCTCACGGCAGGAACTTATACGGTACTGGTTACTGATATGAACGGCTGTACTATTGTTTCAACCATTGTTATTACAGAGCCCGCAGTTCTTGCATCCACATCTTCACAAATAAATATTTGCAGCGGTGCAAGCAACGGCTGGGTGGTAGCAACAGCAACAGGGGGAACTCCATCTTATTCTTACTTGTGGAGCAATGGGCAAACCACTATATTGGCAACAGGATTGCCTGCGGGAAATTATTCTGTGGTGGTTACAGATGCAAACGGATGTACATCCCTTGCAACAGGTGTTGTCTATTTGTTTCCCGCTATTACTGCTTCTTCTTTGCAAACAAGTGTTTCCTGCTTCGGAGGAAATAACGGAAGCGCAACCGTGAATGCTTCGGGCGGAACTTCTCCCTTCACTTATGTATGGAGCAGCGGGCAGACCACTTCTACCAGCACGGGATTAACAGTTGGAAATTATTCTGTAACAATTATTGATGCCAACGGATGCACAGCGATGGATACTATTTCTGTGAATGAACCAACTGCCATTACGGCAACTCATTCTTCTACTAACAGCAGCAGTTGTGTGAGTAACGGAACCGCCACTGTAAATGTTTCTGGCGGAACACCATCGTACATTTTCTTGTGGAATAACGGGCAGACCACCACCACGGCAACCGGTTTATCACCTGGAAATTATACGGTAACAATCACCGATGCCAACGGCTGTATTTTTATTGATACGGTTAATGTGAATGGCATTGGCGCACCTCTCGCAAATGCAGGACCGGATGCAAGCATCTGTTTGAATAATTCAACAACGCTTACCGCATCAGGAGGAATAAATTATTTGTGGAGCACAGGAGCAACTACAACATCAATAGCAGTATCACCTGCAGTTACTACTTCTTATACAATAATTATTACCGATGCAAATGGATGTACTGCTGCCGATACTGTGATAGTTACAGTGAATCCGCTTCCTCCTGCAAGTGCGGGAACCAATCTGAGCATCTGTTTGAATTCTTCAACAACACTCACCGCATCAGGAGGAATAAATTATTTGTGGAGCACAGGACAAACTACAGTGGCAGTAGCAGTGGCACCGAGCAGTACAACAACATATACTGTGGTTGTCACCGATGCCAACGGATGTTCTGCTCCTGCTTTTGTCACTATCGCGGTGAATCCGCTTCCTATCGCAAATGCCGGACCTGATATCAGCGTATGTCAGAATACGCTGACTACATTGAATGCATCAGGTGGAACAAGTTATTCATGGAGCAATGGCGCTACTACTGCTAATGTTATTTTTATTCCTACTTCAACCACAACTTATACAATTGTTGTTGCCGATGCCAACGGATGCACCGATGACGATGATGTAATAGTGACGGTGGTTCCACCGCCTGCGGCAAATGCAGGAGTGGATGCAAGTATTTGTGCTGGCGCTTCGGCTACGCTCAGCGCTTCGGGAGGAAATTCTTTTTCATGGAATACCGGAGCAACGGCAGCAACAATAGCAGTGGCACCGGCAGTTACAACTACTTACACCGCAACGGTCACGAATGCCACCGGCTGCAGCGCTTCAGATGCTGTTACCGTAATAGTTAATCCCCTGCCTGTTCCGAATTTTTCTGCCGATAGCGTTTGTGTGAATGAACCAACATCTTTCAATGGCTTTTCATCAGGAAATATTATTTCATGGAGTTGGAATTTTGGAGATGGAAATTCTTCCATACTTCAAAATCCATTGCATACCTATTCTTCTTCCGGAACTTTTAATGTAACGCTCACAGTAATTTCTGCTGAGAGCTGCACGGCAATACTTGCTGTTTCAGTAATTGTGTATCCTGAGCCGATAGCGAATTTTACTACCAATCCTTCTGTTACACCGATGACGGGCAGTCTGCCCACCTATGGAGAAACTATTAATTTCATTAATCAATCTTCGGGTGCGGTGAGTTACTTATGGTATTTTGGCGATGGAGGAACTTCAACCAATTCTAATCCTCAGCATTATTATTCTGCTGTCGGAAATTACGTCATCACGCTTATCACCACCAATCAATATGGATGCACGGATACTTTCCGCATGGAAACCACAGGCGAAGGCGATATTATTTTTCCGAATGTTTTCACTCCGAATGCGAATGGACCTAATGGCGGAGGATACAATCCGTTGAACACCGACAACGATGTGTTTTTCCCTTTTGCTTCTGCATTAGACGAATATCGCCTGATGATTTTCAACCGATGGGGAGAACTTATTTTTGAATCAAAAGATTTAAAAATCGGATGGAACGGCTACTACCGCGATAAGCTGTGTCAGCAGGATGTGTATGTGTGGAAAGTGTTTGCGAAATTTATTAACGGAAAATCTGTGGAGAAAGCGGGAGATGTAACTTTACTGAGATAACAATACAGTATGATTCTTCATAAAAAAAATAGCTTCCTTTTTCTTTGTTCCCTGCTTCTATCTCTTTCTGTTTGTTTTGCTCAGAACGAAAACACTGGTAAAAAAATACAGCGAAAAGTTTTGCGGTATGAGCGCAAAGCCGACATTTATTTTTACAACAGCGACTTCCAAAGTGCATTTTCATTATATCAGCAAGCGTACGGGATGGATACAACCAACGTGCAAGTATCTTTCAAGACGGGGATATGCCTGTACAATTTCAAAAAATACAAACAGAGCTCGCTTCCTTATTTTGAAAAAGCATTGCGCGGTGGAATTTCAGATGCAAATTATTATCTCGGAAATCTTCATCACCTCAACGGAAAATTTGACGAGGCAATTCATTCGTTTGTGGAGTGCAAAAAAAAATCCGATAAGAAAATTTTTTCTGATGAAGAAGTGGATTTTCTTATCAGTAAATGCAAGACGGCAAAAGAAATGATTCGAACTCCTTTGAATGTAAAGATTGAAAACATCGGCAATGGCATCAATTCAGAATTTCCCGATTATGTTCCTGTAATTTCAGCCGATGAATCCCTTCTCATATTTACTTCGCGAAGAAAAGGCAGCACGGGCAATCAGTTGGATCCGAACGGAGATTATTTTGAAGACGTATATGTCTCACATAAAAAGGATAGTGTCTGGAGTGTGCCGAAAAGTATCAGCGCCAATATCAACACACCCACGCACGATGCATGTGTTGGACTTTCTGCCGATGGCGAATTGCTTTTTTTATACCGCACGAGTAAAGATTTGTTATCTGGTGATTTGTATTTTTCTTCTTTCAATGGAAAGGACTGGACTGTCCCTGAAAAATTTCCTTCTGAAATCAATACAACTGATTATACAGAACCAAGCGCATCCATTTCCGCAGATGGACAGGTACTTTATTTTTCCAGCAACCGTCCGGGTGGTTTCGGGAAAAAAGATATTTACAAGGTGGTGAAACTGCCGAATGGCGAGTGGAGCAAAGCGGTCAATCTTGGTGCTTCGGTCAATACGGCTGAAGATGAGGACTCTCCTTTCATCCATCCTGACGACAAAACGCTTTACTTCAGTTCCAAAGCGCATAAAAATATGGGCGGGTATGATATTTTCAAAACCACTTTTGGAGAAGATGGAACTTGGTCGGCTCCTCAGAATCTCGGTTATCCTATCAACACACCGGACGATGATATTTATTTTGTTCTTTCCGTGAATGGAAGAACGGGATATTATTCCTCCGCGCGGAAAAGCGGTTATGGCAGTGCCGATATTTATATGATTCATTTTCCTGAAGAAGAAGATTTGGGATACAGTGTTTATAAAGGAAGGGTGGTTTCTGATTCAGCAGATGCACCGCTTTACGCTAAGGGTACTTTATTTGATTTGGAAAACGAAAAATTAGAAGGACTTTTTCATACTAATTCCAATCCATTGACCGGGCGATTCATCATGATTTTGTTACCCGGAAAGGAATATAAAATGATTGTTGAGGCAGAAGGATATGTTTCTTTTTCCGGTAAAATTTCTTCCGATGTTTCTCAATCAATCAATACTATAAAATTGTATAAAATGCGAAAATGAATTTTATGAGAAAGGTATTTTATATGTCTCTTTTTGTTTTATTTGTTTCAGGAAACGTGCAAGGTCAGGCATTTCAGCTTTCACAGTTTTATGCAACACCTACTTTTTTGAATCCTGCATTTACAGGATCAGGAGTTTGTGCGCGGCTCAACATGGCATACCGCGTTCAGTGGCCATCTATTCCGGGCGCTTTCAAAACTTCCGTGATTGCCTTTGACCATGCCATTACAAAAAAAAATAGCGGACTTGGTTTTTTGTTCGTGAATGACAAAGCAGGAAGCGCTGGTTTGCGTTCAACTTCCTTCTCTGCACAGTATTCTTACCAGCTTACGATTTCCAGAAACTGGGCAGCCAACTTAGGAGCAGAAGGCGGCTATGTGTTGCGCGATTATGACTTCAGTAAATTTCTTTTTGGCGACCAGATTGCGTATGGAACAGCCACATCCGTTGACCAGCCAAATACTACGCGCGTGCATTATTTTGATTTTGCATCAGGTGCTGTGTTTTTTACACAAAAGGCGTGGATTGGTTTTGCCGTACATCATCTTAATCAACCCAATCAGGCGGTAATTTCCAGCGAAAGTAAATTGCCGGTTCTTTTTTCAGTTCAGGGAGGAACAAAATTCGCTTTAAAAAAAGAAAAAGGCGAATATGGATATGAACATGCTAAACAATTCATCACGCCTGTTATTAATTATCGCGCAGAAAAAAAGTTTGACCAGTTGGACGCAGGATGCTATTATACTTACCTGCCGTTATCGTTGGGAATTTGGTATCGGGGGATTCCGTTATTGAAGGCATATAAAAAGGGATATCCCAATAACGATGCGCTTGTTTTTCTTGCAGGACTTATTATCGACAGAATGAAATTTGCTTACAGTTATGATTATACTATTTCGTGGCTTTATGGTAATACTGCCGGCTCGCACGAAATAACCGTCTCTTATCAGTTCTGCGACCCGAATAAACGAAAAGACATCAGGACAAAACCCATTGTGCCCTGTCCGAAATTTTAAAAAAAATATTCGAGAACGGGTTGTGAAACATACATCTCGATACGGTTTCCAGAGCGAAACCTACTCGATGTGACCACAGATTTTTTCTACATTTGCTATCCTTAATTTATGAAAACCCTCCAATTCCGCGAAGCGCTTCGTGAAGCTATGAGCGAAGAAATGCGCAAAGATGAGCGCGTGTTCCTCATTGGCGAAGAAGTGGCAGAATACAATGGAGCTTACAAAGTGAGCCAGGGAATGCTGGCGGAATTTGGCGCCAAGCGCGTGGTGGATACTCCCATTGCCGAACTCGGTTTTGCGGGCATCAGCGTGGGCGCGGCAATGAACGGCTTGCGACCCATCGTGGAGTTCATGACCTTTAATTTTTCGCTCGTTGCCATTGACCAGGTGATAAACAGCTCATCCAAGATGTATAATATGAGTGGCGGGCAGTTCCCGATGCCGATTGTTTTCCGAGGACCAACAGGTTCTGCGGGACAATTAGCGGCACAGCACTCCAACTCGTTTGATAACTGGTTTGCAAACTGCGCGGGGCTCAAGGTTGTTGTACCTTCCAATCCTGCCGATGCAAAAGGACTTCTCAAATCTGCCATCCGCGATAACGACCCTGTGATTTTTATGGAAAGCGAACAGATGTATGGCGATAAAGGCGAAGTTCCCGAAGGAGAATACCTGATTCCGATTGGTGTTGCCGATATAAAGCGTACGGGAAGCGATGTAACCATAGTGAGTTTCGGAAAGATTATAAAGGAAGTGTACAAAGCCGCTGATGAACTTGCCAAAGAGAACATTTCTGCCGAAGTGATCGACCTGCGCTCTATCCGCCCGATTGATTATGCAACGGTGGTTGAATCCGTGAAGAAGACCAACCGCCTTGTGGTGGTGGAAGAAGCATGGCCTCTCGGCAATATTTCTACCGAAATTGCTTATCACGTTCAGAAAAATGCCTTCGATTACCTCGATGCTCCCGTCCGCAGAGTCAACAGCGAAGATGTTCCGCTTTCTTATTCAGGAATTTTGGTTGAAAGATCCCTCCCCAATGCCTCAAAAGTGGTTAAGGCGGTTAAAGAGGTGATGTATTTGTAGTTTATTCCCCCTTTCTAAAGGGGGAAAGTTTCGGCTTTTCGAAACTGGGGGATGTCTTGGATATATTTCTAATATCTTGTTGGAAACTTTTACCTCAGTTTGAGAAACTTGGGCGGGACTCTGTTTGAGGAAAATTTATATTCGCACAAAATATTTTTCAACTCAATCGTTCTCCGCTCGTTTTACACCACCGAAACTTGAAATCCAATTCCTAAACTTTTCTTTATCATGAAAAAACTTTTCCTCACATCTGCCATCTGCCTTCTTACATCTTACATGCTGTTTTCCCAGATGGCCGGCAACGCCACCTACAATCAGGCGGCTGATAATTATAAAGCGTCCATCAGCGCTGCGCCAAAGTACAACGAACAGAATTACAACTACCAGCAGCAAACACAAACTTACTACACAACTTCATCAGCCAACGCCTGGATAATTAAGGATTCTGTTTTCGAACTGAGTGTCAGCTCGCTCATGAATGTGAAGGCAAGTTCGTATGTGGTTCTGCTCGGAGTTTCTCAGGCGGCAGAAACAATTGATTCCTGCCAGCGCATGATCAATGACCGCATCAACAGCTTTGTTGCACTGCTCACAAAATCAGCCGTGAAGAAAGAAGATATATTTGTTGACTTCGTTTCGCAGGTGCCGGTGTTTGAATATTCCATCGAGAAAAAAATCTTCAGCAAGAAATACAATGAAGTTCCCAGCGGATTTGAACTGAAGAAAAACATTCACATCGCCTACAAGAAAAATGAAACGCTGGATGAAATTGTAACACTTGCCGCTAAGAGCGAGATTTACGACATCATCAAAGTGGATTATGTGGTTGCCAACATCAGCGCAGTGTATGATTCGTTGCGCGATGCTTCTATCAAACTTCTGAATCAAAAGGCAGATGATTACAAGAAAGTCGGCATTAAGTTTAATCCAAAATTCCAGGTGATGGGAGAAGATGTGCAGAGCATTTATCCGATTGAACGCTACAGAAGTTATACTGCTTACAACAATTCTTCTTTGCAGGCGCTGAAGAAAAGCGGTGTGTCATCCACCAGCATTTCTTATCAGCCCAAACAGGCAACTTTGTATTACGATAAACTTCCTTACAACAATTATGACATCGTTATTAATCCAAACGTGATTGAACCGGTTGCGCAGTTTACGTACAATCTGAAAGTGAGATATACTTACAAAGATGATTACGCAGTAAAAGAAAAACCTGTTGCAGTTCCTCCAACAACTCCTAAACCTCATTGATTTATTACTCATTAATTCATTAACTCATAACTCTTAAACTTATTTTTCATGAACCGTAAAACGATGTTCTTCCTCACTGCACTCGCAGTGATTGGAATTGTTTCTATTCCCTTTCTGAAAAAAGGTGGAAACGAAATGCGTGCTGAAAAAATCAATCCTGCTTTCAGCGAATACATCTCCGCATTCACTTCGGGATACATTTCCAAGCAAAGCACCGTCCGCATTTTGCTCGCCAGCGAAGTGAACGGAGTGGAACTGAACAAACCGCTGGAAGAAGAACTTTTCGAGTTCAGCCCGAACATTGAAGGAACCACCGTTTGGGTTGACAACCGCACACTTGAATTCCGCCCGAAGAATGGTTTGCCATCCGGACAAAATTATGAAGCCACCTTTCATCTTTCGAAAGTTGCGCAGGTGCCGCCTGACTTTGAGGACTTTGATTTTTATTTTACCGTTATCACACAATCCATGGAAGTGTATGTGGACGGAATGAAAACCATTGACAAGAAAGAAATGATCTGGCAGCGCGTAACAGGATTGATTTCCACTGCGGATGTGGCTGAGAGCGGAGATGTGGAAAAAATCCTCACCGCAACTGAAGGCGGAAGAAAGCTGAAAGTGATTTGGGAACACGCGGAAGAAAACAAACACCGCTTTGTAATTGACAGCGTGGAGCGAAAAGAAAAAGAAATGGAAGTGAACATAAGTTGGACGGGCGCTCCGATTGGCGTTGAAGTCACCAACTCGCAAAAGTTTGTCATTCCCGCGCTGGGAGATTTCAAAGTGATGGACATAAAAGTGGTGCAGGAACCCGAGCAATATATTTCTGTCCAGTTCTCAGACCCACTTCAGGATAATCAAGTCCTTGACGGACTCATCCGCCTCAGCGGAGAAAGCACTTCGCTCAAATTTATGATTGAAGGCAACGAAGTGAAAGCATATCCAGCTTCGAGGCAGGGAGGTGTGAGAACTGTGACTGTGGAAACAGGTGTGAAAAATATTCTGGGCTATCCGCTCAAAGCGAAGATGACGATGGAAGTTTTATTTGAAGAAATAAAACCACAGATACAATTTGTAGGCAAAGGAGTAATCCTCCCAAGCTCAAACGAAGGATTTGTTTTACCATTTCAAGCTGTGAGTTTAAAAGCGGTAGATGTGAAAGTGGTGAAGATTTTTGAAAACAATATCACTCAGTTTCTTCAGGTGAATGATTTAGGCGGAGAGCGCGAACTGAAAAGGGTCGGAAGAATGATTATGAAAAAAACCATCACGCTGAATCCGAAAACAGAAATGGAACTTCACAAATGGAGCACTTACTATATGGATTTATCCGATATGGTGAAAGCCGAACCGGGTGCTATATATAAGGTAACGCTTGGTTTCCGCAAGCAGCATGCCGTTTGCCATTGCGAAGGAGAATCAGCCGATAAAAAAACTCTTGCTGAAGTGGATGAGGAGGTTAACCTGAACGAAAATGATGACGATCAGTCGCAGAGTTATTATTCCGATTACGATTATTACGGTGAGGATTATTATGAAGGCGATTATTATGGTGAAGACGAAGGTGGAGGAGGATATAAGTACGCTGATCGCGAAAACCCCTGCACGCCATCGTTTTATTATTACAACAAGAATCACGAAGTAAGCAGAAACATTCTTGCTTCTGATTTAGGAATCATTGCCAAAAAAGGAACGAGCGGACAAATGACTTTCCTTGTCACCGATTTGAAAACCACCAAGCCGCAGTCGGGCGTGAATGTTGAATTATATAATTATCAGCAACAATTAATTTCTTCCGTGAAAACAAACGGAGAAGGAATGGCGCAGATTGATAACATGAAAAAAGTTCCGTTTCTGCTCGTTGCGAAAAATGGCGACCAGCGTGGATATTTAAAACTGGAAGACGGAGCATCGCTTTCACTCAGCATGTTTGATGTGGGCGGAGCAACCGTAGAAAAAGGTTTGAAAGGATTTATTTATGGTGAGCGGGGAGTGTGGCGCCCGGGTGATTCGCTCTTTATGTCTTTCATTCTTGAGGATAAGCAACAAACTCTTCCTGCAAATCACCCCGTGACTTTCGAATTGAGAAATCCTAAATGGCAGGTGGTGAAAAAAATTACTTCCACCAAAGGGCTGAACGGATTTTACAGTTTCGCGGTTGCAACTGATCACGAAGCTCCTACAGGAAACTGGAACGCGAGTGTTAAAGTCGGAGGCGCTTCGTTCAGCAAGGATGTGAAGATTGAAACTATCATGCCGAACCGACTGAAAATTCGATTGGATTTTGGAAAAGAAAAAATTTATGCCGATGCAGAAAAAACAAAAGGCGAACTGGAAGTGAAATGGCTGCACGGAGCCATCGCGAAAAATCTTCAGGCACAGGTGGATGTAACGCTCAATCAGCAATCTACTTCGTTCAAAGGATATGACGGTTATGTCTTTGATGATCCCACCGCGCGTTTCTATTCCGAGCAGCAAACAATTTTTGACGACCGACTGAACGAAGAAGGAAAAGCAACCGTCACACCTAATCTGAAAGTAAAATCTTCCGCTCCCGGAATGCTGCGCGCCTATTTTATCTGCCGCGTGTTTGAAGAAGGCGGAAATTTTTCTATCGATAGATTTTCTCTCCCGTATTCTCCATACAAATCGTATGTTGGAATAAAAATGCCTGATGGCGAAGGATACGCAGGCACCCTCGTCACCGATACCAATCACATCATCAACATTGCAACGGTGGATGAAGACGGGAAACCAATTTCAAAAAACAAGCTCACTGTGAAAGTTTACAAAGTGCAGTGGCGCTGGTGGTGGGATCATTACGGTGATGACCTCGGACAATATGTAGGCGATCAATATCATCAGCCGTATTTCTCTCAGGAAATTTCTACCGTGAATGGAAAAGGACAATTTGTTTTGCGCGTGAATCGCCCGGACTGGGGAAGATTTTTAGTCCGCGTTACAGATAATGAAAGCGGACATTCCACAGGGCAAACCGTTTACATTGACTGGCCGGCATGGGCGGGTCGTTCTCAGAAAGACGACAGCCAGGGCGCAACCATTCTTGCGGTGACAACGGATAAAGATAAATATGCCGTGAACGATAATATCAAGATCACTATTCCTTCAGGCGAAGGCGGACGCGCGTTGGTTTCCATTGAAACGGGCTCAAAAGTTTTGAATGCTTTCTGGGCGGAAACAAAAAAAGGTACAACGGAAATTTCTATTCCCGTTACTGCTGAAATGGCTCCGAATGTTTACGCGCACGTAACGCTCGTTCAGCCACACGCGCAAACGCTGAATGATTTACCTATAAGAATGTATGGAGTGATTCCGATTTCGGTAGAAGACCCGAACACACATTTGCGACCAACGATTGAGACTGCGCAGTTCTGGAGACCAGAACAAAAAGCAAGCGTAACTGTTGGTGAAGAAAACGGAAAGCCGATGACCTACACGCTCGCAGTGGTGGATGAAGGTTTGCTTGACATCACACGTTTTGAAACTCCGGAGCCGTGGAAAATTTTTTACCAGCGCGAAGCGCTCGGAGTAAAAACATGGGATATGTATGACAATGTCATTGGAGCTTTTGGCGCGATGATGCAAAAACTTCTGGCGATTGGAGGTGACGGTGAAGGCGATGGAAAAGGCGGAGCAAAAGCAAACCGCTTCAAGCCGATGGTGAAATTCCTGGGACCATTTCATATTGATAAAGGGAAAAAAGCAACGCACGAATTTATGATGCCTCAATATGTTGGCTCTGTGCGTGTGATGGTGGTGGCTGGAGAACCTTCTGCGAAAAAAAGCGGAAGCGCTGCGTATGGCTCCTCTGACAAAGCCGTTCCTGTGAAACAACCTGTGATGGTGCTTGCAACTTTGCCGCGCGTGGTGGGTCCGAATGAAATAGTGGATTTGCCTGTCACAGTTTTCGCTATGGAAAAAAATATCAAGAATGTAAGTGTGGAAGTGCAGGCAAATAAATATTTCTCTCCGCTGGAAGGAACGAAGAAAAATATTTCCTTCAAGGAAATAGGGGATGAGGTCATCAACTTCCCTATGAAAATAAATCCGCTGCTCGGAATCGGAAAAGTGAAAGTGATTGCCACCTGCGGAAAAGAAAAAGCGACTTACGATATTGAAATTGATGTTCGCACTCCCAATCCGAAAATCACCGACTTTATTGAAACCGTGATTGAACCCGGCAAAACCTGGAACTCGGACTACAAACCAAAC
Organism: Bacteroidota bacterium; assembly: GCA_016213405.1. NCBI lineage: Bacteria > Pseudomonadati > Bacteroidota > Bacteroidota bacterium. The sequence continues at coordinate 155,126 of JACRAM010000125.1, read as the reverse complement.
GGAATGGCGGGAACAAATAAAGGCACGCTGGAAATTTCTGGCATTCCTCCTGTGAATCTGGATTACCGTTTGAAATATTTGATCCAATATCCTCACGGATGCGTGGAGCAAACCACTTCTTCGGTTTTCCCGCAGTTGTTTCTTTCCGATATCATGGAACTCAACAGCGATTTCAAAGCAGCGATTGACAACAACATCAAAGCAGGAGTCCGCAGACTCACAACTTTCCAGACATCCAGCGGAGGTCTTGGTTACTGGCCCGGAGATTATGACGCGAACGACTGGGGTTCTTCTTATGCAGGACATTTTCTTTTAGAAGCGGAAGCAAAAGGATACACCCTTCCTGCAGGATTAATTGACAACTGGAAAAAATATCAGAAGAAACTTGTCAACTCATGGACGTATCATCCTAAAAACTATCAGTATTATTATTACAACGATGATTTGATGCAGGCATATCGTCTCTATACTCTTGCTCTTGCAAAATCGCCAGAACTCGGTGCGATGAACCGCTTGCGTGAATCACCCTACCTTTCTGCAAATGCAAGGTGGCGTTTGGCTGCAGCGTATGCACTTGCTGGTCAGACTGAAGTGGCAAAGCAACTCGTGTACAACACAACAACGAAAGTGGATAAATACACTGAGCTTTCTTACTCGTATGGCTCCAGCGACCGCGATGAAGCGATGATCATTGAAGCGCTTTGCGTATTGGGTGATTATGTGAAAGCTGCACCGCTCGTGAAAGAACTTTCTGTTTCACTTAGCAACGGAAATTATTGGATGAGCACACAAACGACTGCTTATTCTTTGATCGCAGTCTCGCGTTTTGCAAAAACAGGTGGAAGTTCAGGTACGATGAGTTACTCGTATTCGATTAACAATTCTACACCTGAAAGCAAGAACACAAAACTTCCTATGTCGCAAATGAACATGGGAATAAAAGGAGCCGATGCAGGAAAAGTTTCCGTGACGAACAACGGAAAAGGAGTTCTCTATGCGAGAATTATTCTGGAAGGAATTCCTGAAGCAGGAGACCAAACTTCTTCCGAAAGCAATTTGGGAATGGATATTTCCTATCATACGATGGATGGCGGCTCGCTCGATGTTTCCAAACTTGAACAGGGAACAGATTTCTATGCCGAAGTCATAATCTCTAATTCAGGAATCAAGAATAACTGGTATCAGGAAATGGCGCTCACGCAGATTTTCCCTTCAGGATGGGAAATTCACAACACGCGCATGGATGAAACAGCTTCAGTCCTTAAGAGTTCTTACCCGACTTATCAGGATATTCGCGATGACAGGGTGTACACATATTTTAATGTCGGAGTGCGGCAACCTGTTACATTCCGAATCATTTTGAACGCGGCATACATCGGAAAGTTTTATCTGCCAACTGTTCTCTGTGAAGCGATGTATGACAACACAATCAATGCACGCAAGCCCGGGCAGTGGATTGAAATTGTGAAGCCTGGAGCGATTTAATTTAGTACGTCATTGCGAGGAATGAAATGACGAAGCAATCCCACAATCCCTCTTCTTCGGAAGGGGGATTTTTTTATACTCTGCTCTGTGTTCTCTTCTCTGAAAAATAAATTTCTTAACCTCGGCAAAAAGAAAAAAGTTTTCCTGTTGCTTTTTTTTATTTTGTTCGTTTGGTATTGTTTTTGCCTTCCTTTAAAATTTTTCAAAGACCCGACCTCCACCGTTCTGGAAGATAAAACCGGAATTCTGCTCGGAGCCAAGATTGCCGATGACGGACAGTGGCGTTTTCCCTATGACGAAAAAGTTCCGGAGAAGTTTGCGAAAGCAATTACGGAGTTTGAAGACAAATATTTTTTCAGCCATCCAGGATTTAATCCTGTCTCCATGTTTCGTGCGTTGTATCTGAATATTAAATCCGGAAAAGTAAAAAGCGGAGGCAGTACGCTCACCATGCAGGTGATTCGCCTTTCAAGGAAAGGGCAGGGGAGAACAGTTCTTGAAAAAATAATAGAAATAATTTTTGCCACACGTACAGAAATTTTCTATTCCAAAAAAGAAATTCTTGCTTTGTATTCTTCTAACGCACCGTTCGGAGGAAATGTAGTTGGATTAGATGCCGCTTCGTGGAGATATTTCGGAAGAAAGCCCGCAGAACTTTCCTGGTCTGAAGCTGCCACGTTGGCAGTTCTTCCCAACGCTCCCTCGCTAATCTATCCCGGAAAAAATCATAAGCGGCTGCTGGAAAAAAGAAACCGTCTTTTAATTTCCCTATGGAAATCAGGAGAAATGGATTCGCTTAGCTGCGTGCTTGCTCAATCCGAACCGCTTCCCGAAAAACCTTTTCCGCTTCCGCAGTTGTCGTCTCATTTGCTCGACCGCGCTTCCAAAGAAGGAATGAACGGACAAACTGTTTTATCCACGCTGGATGCAAATCTCCAGGAACGGATAAAAAACATTGTAGAGAAACATTCTCTGAAACTTCAGGGAAATCAAATCTTCAATGCAGCAGCAATTGTTGCCGATGTGGAGATAGGAAATGTGGTGGCGTATGTTGGAAATACAACGCCCTCTTCTGTGGGAGATGGTTGGAATGAGGGCAAAGACCTTCACGGCAACTCTGTTGACATCATCACTTCACCTCGTTCAACCGGCAGCATCATGAAGCCATTTTTATTTTCAGCCATGCTCAGTGATGGAGAAATCCTTCCGAATACTCTTGTGCCTGATATTCCCATGCAGATAGGAGACTTCTCTCCGCAGAATTTTTATCTCACTTATGATGGCGCGGTTCCCGCCAGGCGTGCGCTTTCACGTTCGCTTAATGTTCCCTGCGTGAAAATGCTTCAGCAATATGGAGTGGACAGGTTTCATTACTTCCTCAAAAAACTCGGCATCACCACGCTGAATAATTCTGCCGACCATTACGGACTCACACTCATTCTCGGAGGAGCCGAAGCAACACTCTGGGATCTCTGTGGAATTTATGCAAGCATGGCGCGCACGTTGAATCATGCAAATAGCGGAGAAAATTTTTCTCAAGAATTATATCCACTCAATTATTTTTCTTCTCCATCAACCATCAACCATCAACCATCAACCATTTCTCTCGATCCTGCCTCCATTTATTTAACCTTCGAAGCCATGGCAGAAGTGAACCGACCCGATATTGACGCAAGCTGGCAGATGTTTTCTTCTTCGTCAAAGATTGCGTGGAAGACCGGAACAAGTTTTGGCTACCGAGACGGATGGGCGATTGGCGTGACACCGAAATATGTAGTAGGTGTTTGGGTGGGCAACGCCAACGGAGAAGGAAGACCCAACCTCACAGGCATCGGCACTGCAGCTCCGATTCTTTTTGAAATCTTCGGAGCGCTCCCCTCACCTTCAGAGGGTTGGGGCTGGTTCAAGATGCCGCAGGATGAAATGAGAGAAATAGAAGTGTGCAAAGAAAGCGGCTACCGCGCGCTGCCCATTTGCGAGCACAAAGAAAAACAATGGGTGCAGGCGGCAGGATTGAAAACCGCGCCTTGTCCGTATCACCGCCTCATTCATCTGGATGCTACAGGAAGATGGCGCGTGAACAGCGATTGCGAAAATGTTTCAAGCATCATTCATAAATCATGGTTTGTGCTGCCGCCTGCGATGGAGTGGTATTACAAATCAAAAAATCCAACCTACAGCGAACTTCCATCGTTCAGAAAAGATTGCAACACAACCAGCGTAGCTTCCATGGAACTATTGTATCCGAAACAGGAGAGCAAAATTTTTGTTCCCGTTGAACTGGATGAAAGCACAGGCAAAACTGTTTTCCGCGTAGCGCACCGCAAACCCGAAACAACTATTTACTGGCACCTGGATGATAATTATATAGGAAGTACAAAAGGAATTCACCAGATGGGACTTTCTCCCGAAGCAGGGCAGCACACCCTCACGCTCGTAGATGAATTTGGCGAAACCATTTCTCAGAAGTTTGAGATAATCGGGAAGAAGTAAGATGCAAGCAACAGCAACAGTATTTACTCGGAATGAGGCGTAGACCAACTAAGCTGAGCAGGGAGTTCTCAAATCCACAAAAGCCAAATACCATTTACCATCAATGAGCGAGAAATAATAACGGGCATAAAGAGAAGTATTAATCACAGTCCACGAAATAGTTCGTGCCAGTTCAGAAACTTTTACTTCATCTTCTTTATTTAATCCGCAATACGTCCATATTTTTTCATCTTTAAATGAATTTACTTCCTGCACAAAGCAACCTTCTTTCGTCCAGAATGATTTTGAATCGCAGTTTACTTTCGGAAGTTCTTCATTCTTCACATTTGCAAAATCAACAGGAAAGTTTTTATCCACCTGCGTAGTGTTGGTCATATTCGGCATCGCGCCTGAAGATTGTATCAGCCACAACCCTTTCTCAGGATGAATGTATTGATTGATGTTGGTAATGTTTATTTCTTTCAGAATAGGAGTAAAATCTTCTTCCATATTTTTCGGAGCATTCACAACTGAATCTTTCGGGTCTTGGGGAGTGGGAGGAAAATCTTTTTCCTGCTCATTCCCACATGAAAAAAATACAGTAACCGCAAAGAGAGCAAAGAGATTTCGCAAAGGACACAAAGGGATTTTCTTTGTGTTTCTCTGTGTGTATTCCTTCGCGTACTTTGTGGTAAAAAGATATTTCATGTTATTTGGTTTTAACTGCAAAGTAAATCAAAGCAACAAACACACCGCTTGCCGAAACTAAAAAAGTTACCTGTGGATTAGTGAGTACCCAAATCAATCCTGCCATACTGCTGGCAATCATCAGCGCAATGCTCTGCGCGCTGGCATGAAAGCCAATGGCGGTGGCGGTTTCACTGGGCGGAGCAATTTTAGCGATCCATGCTTTTGAAACTCCTTCGGTGGAAGCAATATAAATGCCATACACAAAAAAGATAGCAAGAAGCATTGCGGTGTTTTGCACAAACGCCATTCCCGTATAAGCAATACAAAAACAAAAGAGTCCTGACACAAAAGTTTTTTTCATTCCTATTTTATCGGCAAGATGCCCCAGCGGAAGCGAGAGCAAGGCATACACAAGGTTATAGAAAACATACACCAGAATAATATTCTGGTCTGAGATGCCTGCGTTCTTTGCCATCAGCAGAAGAAACACATCCGAACTGTTGAACACCGCGAACAAAAGAAGACCAATAACAAGCGAGCGATATTCGCCAGAAGATTTTTTCCAATAGGAGAAGTAGGAGAAGAAATTTCCTTTTGCTTTCATACTGACCGAAGCAGAAGTTTCTTTTTTCTTCTCTCGAATAAACAAAGTGAATAGAACACTCAGCATCGAAGGGGCAAACGCAATGAAGAAAAGCGGTTTGTAATCACCGGGATAATAATGCAGATAAGCAAGCGCAAGCAGCGGACCAATGGCGGCACCCACTGTATCCATCGCGCGGTGAAAACCAAAAACTTTTCCCTTGTTCTCACGCGAACATTCATCTGAAAGCATGGCATCACGCGCACTGCTGCGTATTCCTTTTCCGAGTTTGTCGCCTGAACGGGAAAATAAAACCCAAACCACATTAGCATATAACGCCAGCATTGATTTGGCTATGGCGGAAATAAAATATCCAAGTTGAATGAATGGCAAACGTTTCCCTTTTTCGTCAGAAAGTTTTCCGAAATATCCCTTTGACAAACCAACCACTACTTCAGCAACTCCTTCAAGAATTCCAATCCACAGCGCTGTGAAACCGATGGACTTCAGATAAATCGGCATCACGGGATAAAGCATTTCGGAAGAAATATCGTTGAACAGGCTCACGAGCGAGAGCGTCCATATGGTGCGGGTGAAGATTTTTTGTGCACTCATTTCACGAGAGAAGAAATCGGTTTGCTCGTGCATCCATTCGGCTTTGGAATATTTAGCAATTTGGAAACTGTCGGTGCTATTTGCGTAATTGTGAGCGTTTCATTTGAGCTCCCATGCTTTACATTATATCCCCACCAGAGCAATGGCACATGCGTATCGTACAAGTAAGGCGAACCATGCGAAGTGCCTTTGTGAAAACCTTCGAGCCAATGTTCTTTCAGAACAAAAATAATATCACCGCAGCGGTCAGGATAAAATCCTGCTTTCACTTTATTATGAATTGAATCATGGAAATTATCTCCGTCAATGGTAGTAGCAGTAAGCGCTTCGGAAATGCCATTCATCGTTAAAAGATATTTAGCCGCTTTGTAGGATACATTCGGAACGCTGAGATTTTTCTTATTGATTTTTTCTCTATCAAGGTACACGTCAAAATCGGAAACAGAAATCAATAGAGAATCGTTATACGTTTTTGCGAAAAACTTTTTTAATGAATCTGCAACGGTTTTCTCATCAACCACTCCCGCTTGGATATTTTTTTTCTGCAAACAAGGAACACATTCGCCACCGCCATGGTCGGCAGTGAGAAACACGAGTACATTATCTTTTCCAAGCCATTCATCCAGAAATTTCAAAAATTCTGAAATATCTTTATCTAAACGGATGTAGCAATCTTCCGCTTCCACGCTCTGGGGACCAAACTGATGCCCGATATAATCGGTTGAAGAAAAACTCACACTGAAAAAATCAGAAACAGTTTCCTTTCCCATGTTTTCATTCCTGATTGTCTCCATCGCGAACTCTTTTGTTAATGAATTGCCGAAAGGAGTGGAACGAATTAATCCCAATTCACCATTTTGTTTCATCAGCGTAGGTAGGTCGTAAGGAAATGCCGGCTTTTCTTTTCCTTTGAATGGCTGCTCGCACAAATTATCATCTGAATCGCTTTCAGTGTATTGTTCAACAGGAAGAATGGTTGTCCACGCTTGTGATAAATATTTTTTTGCCAACTCTTTTTTATTAAAGTCGTTCACCCATTGAGGCATTTCCTTCATATAATAAGTGCTGGTAATCCAGTTTCCATTCGTACCGTCATACCAATAAGCAGCCGTTGCGTTATGACCAGCGGGGAGAATGGCTCCTCTGTCTTTCAGCGCAATGCCGATGACTTTGGATTTGTTCTTTGATTCTTTTCTTAGTTCCTCTCCGATGGTGGATGAAAGCAAATTCTTAGGAGACATTTGTCCGGCAACCGAAGTGCTTCCAATCGTGGCCACTGAATTATCTTCTGCACAATAAATTTCTTTTCTGTTTTCCCTGTTAGTCCACTGATTTGAAACGATTCCATTTGCAGATGGAGTTGCACCTGTATAAATAGAAGCATGTCCGGGTCCAGTGAACGTGGGAACATAATTATAATTTGTGTTCTTGCAATTATATCCTTCGTTCACCAATCTCTTGAAACCATCATTACTGAATTTATTCCAGTACCTGTCAATGTAATCGTAGCGCATCTGGTCAACCACAATCCCTACAACGAGTTTCGGTTGGGAAAAGCAGTACGCAGTAAGCAACAGACAGTAGGCAAGAAGAGTTTTTTTCATTGAGTTTGTAAAGATAAACATATGTGGTAATTCGTAAATTCGGGAAATATTATGAAGAAGAAAAAGCAAATAAAAAATCTATCTGCAAAAGTCATTAAAGTTGCTCCGCATGTATTTAAACCGAATCTTTGGCTGGCAATTATTTCTGCTTTAGCTGGCATCGCTCTTTATCTGAATACTGTTTCGCATAATTTCATTCTTGATGACGGGGCAGTTACGGCAAGCAATGAATATGTAATGCAGGGAATAAGCGGGATTCCAAAAATTCTTCAAACAGAAATGTGGCATTTTCAAAATATCAATCTGGGTTATTACCGCCCGCTTTCAATGGTAACGTTCGCGATAGAAACCCAGTTCTTTGGAACTGATCCGCACACATATCATATTGGAAATATTTTTCTGTATGGACTCACAGGATTTTTTCTTTGTTTTTTACTTATGACTCTTTTCAAGAATTTTCATCCTGCATTTTCATTTATTATAACGCTTCTTTTCATTGCTCATCCGATTCATACGGAAGTAACTGCCAATATTAAAAGCCGCGATGAAATTCTTTCTTTTCTGAATTTAATCTTAACTTATTTTTTTCTTTTGAAAGCGTATGAAAATAAAATAAGAAGCACAAAGCATTTGATTCTTTCCTGCTTGTTTTTTTATCTGGCACTGCTCTCAAAAGAAACAGCCATGACAGGAATTCTAATCGCACCGTTGATTTTATTTTTCAGTAAAAGTTCTTCTATCAGGCAACTTTTGCTTCGAACAATTCCTTTTTTGAGTATCCTTATTCTTTTTCTATTGCAGAAGCATGGTGTACTCGGAACTCTTTCAACGGATGTGCCAAAGGATATTGTGAACTATCCTTATGCGGAAGCAAATGCAGAAGCGCCTTCTGCCTTTCTGATTTTCCTGCGATGCATTAAGCTTGTTCTTCTTCCTCATCCACTCTCGTATGATTATTCGTTCAACCAGATTCCCGCGGTGAAATTTTCTTCTGTTCTGGTTTGGCTGGGAATCCTTATAGGCATCTCTCTTGCATGGCTGGGATTTTCCAATATGAAAAATAAATCTCCATTTTCGTTCGGAATATTATTTTTTCTCATCACGCTCGCGCCCGCACTGGGTTTTGTATTACTGCGAGGTGGAATTTTAGCCGAACGGTTTTTGTATGCTCCTGTTCTCGGTTTCTGTATTGTTCTTGTGTTTCTTCTAATGAAAATCACAAAAATAAATTTTCAAATACCGGAATTTAGCATGCGGCAATTAAAAATAAAACCTTTATTCTTTTTACTTTTCATATTAATTTTTGGTTTGTACTCATTCAAAACAATAGACAGAAATTCGTACTGGAAAAATAATATTACGTTGGCAGGAGAGGATGTAAAGACTTCTCCCAACAGTTGTCAGGTACGGAAACATTACGGCAACGAACTCATCAATTTAGGAATGGAAGAAAAAGATGTAGCTAAGAAAAAAGAATATTTTGACAAAGGAACAGAACAACTTCGAGAAGCGATTAAAATAAATCCTCATCATGGCGAAGCGCTTTTCAAAATGGGAGTTGCGTATCAGGCAGTGGAAATAAATTATGATTCCGCAATTTATTATTACAATCGTGCGATACAGGAAGCTCCGAAATTTGAAATGAGCTATTGTAATCTCGGACTTGTTTACGAATCCATAGGCAAGCAAGAGCTGGCATCTTATTTTTTTAACAAGTCTATTGAAATTAATTCTTCATTTTCTGATGGAATAAAAAATCATGAAGAGCACAAGAAAAAAACCGGTTTGGATGTTCACATCTTCCCTTCCCAGCTTGATTTTGAAGCCATCGAAAAAAGTTCAGAAAAAAAAGATGCTCTGTTTTATTACAAGCTCGGAACGAACTGTGCTTCGCAAGGAGATTTTACAGGAGGAATCAAGTGTTTTGAAAAAGCGATTGAACTGGAGCCGAAACAGGAAGTAATCTATATTAACTTGTCCAACTGCTATGGAATGCTTGGTAAATACGCTGAAAATATTTCTACTTTAAATAAACTTCTCGCGATAAATCCTAACAGTACTCAGGCGTATAAAAATCTTGCAGTGACCTACGAACTGATGGGAGATAAAGCAAAAGCGAAAGAATACAGTGAGAAAGCAAAAAACTTCTCTGGAAAATAAATTCTTTCTGATTCGTTTTTGAAAATTATATTTACAGTCGATTCTTTTCATGAAGCCAAAGAAGCAAATAAAAGCACAGCAAAAACAAAGCAAGCAATCTACTTTGACTGTGTTTAAACCAAATATCTGGTTAGCAGTTATTTCTGCTGTAGTTGCATTTTGCCTGTACGTGAACACTGTGAAACATGATTATGTATTGGACGATGTAGGAGCTATCACCGGCAATGAGTATGTAATGGAAGGCATCAGCGGCATTCCGAAAATTCTTAGTGTGGGTATGTGGCATTTTGACAATGTGAATCTTGGTTACTATCGTCCGCTTTCAATGATAACTTTTGCTATCGAGAATCAGTTTTTTCCAAAGAATCCTCACGTTAGCCATCTGGGGAATGTGATTCTATACGCAATGACAGGATTTTTTCTTTGCCTTCTCTTAATGAATCTCTTTCGGAACTTTCACCCAATATTTTCTTTTATCATCACGCTGCTTTTCATCGCTCATCCAATTCACACCGAAGTGGTGGCGAATATCAAAAGCCGTGATGAGATTCTTGCTTTTCTGAATCTTATCATCGGAATTTTTCTTTTGCTTTTTGCATACAGGTATCAAAAAACAAATTTCAAACTTATTTTTCTTTCCTGTATTTTTTTCTATTTCGCACTTCTCTCTAAAGAGTCGGCAATGACTGGCTTGCTAATCGCTCCTCTGATTTTATTTTTCTCCTATAATCTCACTATCAAACAAGCGTTGGTAAAAACAATTCCATTTGCGCTGATGATTTTACTTTTCCAAATACACAAATACGAAGTACTTGGAACAGTAACCGGACAAATCCCAAAAGACATTGTGAATTATCCTTACACTGAAGCAGGAACAAAACTTTCTTCCACGTTTTTGATTTTCATGCACTGCATTCAGCTAGTTGTTTTCCCTCATCCGCTTTCGTATGATTATTCGTACAACCAGATTCCATCGGCTGGATTTGGTTCGCCATTGGTTCTGTTTGGATTTCTCATTGCTGTTGTGCTCGCCTACTTCAGTTTCAAAGGACTATTTAAAAAATCTGTTCTTTCTTTAGGAGTTTTACTTTTCTGTGTGATGCTTGCTCCCGCTCTCGCGTTTGTTTTTCTCAGAGGAGGAATCATGGCAGAGAGATTCATGTATGCGCCTTCGCTTGGATTTTGTATTACAATAGTTTTTCTTCTTCTGAAATTTTCAAAAACGAATCTTCATTCTGCAGAAATAAAAATTATTTCTCTTGCGAAAGAAGTGAAATTCATTCTGCCCGTTGGCTTACTTTTTATTCTGTATTCATTTAAAACTATTACCCGAAACCCTATCTGGCACGATAACATGACTTTGTTTTCTACGGATGTAAATTCCTCTCCCAATTCCTGTCAGGTGAGAAGGCATTACGGGAGCGAACTCATCAACCTTGGAATTGCAGAAAAAGACCCACAGAAAAAAACTGAGTGGTTTAACAAAGGCACTGAACAATTACGAGAAGGGTTGCGTATCAATCCACACTTTGGAGATGCATTTTTCAAACTAGGCGTTGCGTATCAAACGGTGAAGGTGAATAATGATTCTGCGATTTATTATTACACACGTGCCATACAGGAAGCGCCTGGTTACGCTATTTCCTACAACAATCTCGGAATTTTATATGAGGGATTAGGCAAGCAGGAACTTGCTTCTTACTATTATAATAAAGCGGTGGAAGTAAATCCGTATTTCCCCGATGGAAAAAGAAACAGTGAGTCACATAAAAAGAAAACTGGACTGGATGTGCGGATGTTTCCTTCTTCCAACAATCTCGATTCACTTTTAATTGCAACCCCTGAAGAAAAAAGAGATTATAATTTCTATTATAAACTTGGAACTGACTATGCTTCGAAGGGAGATTATGTGAATGCGGCACGTTCGCTTGAAAAAACTGTCGCATTAAATCCGGCATTGGTGGATGCTCTTGTTAATCTTGCTAACTGTTACGGCATGTTAAAAAATTATCAGAAAAATATTGAAGTGTTGAATAAAGTGGTCGCACTTTATCCGAACAATACGCAGGCGCTCGGTAATCTTGCAGTAACGTATGAACTTATCGGCAATAAAGATAAATCTGAAGAGTATCGCGATAAAGTGAGAGAACTGACAGGACAATAATTGTGAAATCTGCATTAAATCTTTCTTCTCTTCTGAAAATTTATTTCGGAGATGAGAGAGTATTATCTATTGCGAAACTTTTAGAAGAAAAAAAATCTGTTTCAATCAAAGGGCTTGCAGGTTCTTCACTTTCATTTATCATTCGTGCTGTTTCTGAAAAAAAATCAAGAGTTCATCTTGTAATCCTTCAGGACAAAGAAGAATCCGCCTATATCCTGAATGACTTAGAAACGCTTGGCTCTAAAGCTTTATTTTTTCCTTCTTCTTTCAAAAAACCATATACAATTGAAGATCAAGATACTTCATCCATTCAATTGAGGGCAGAAGTTCTGAATGCACTTCGTTCAAATGAATTATTAATTATTGTTTCTTATTCGGATGCAATAGCCGAAAAAGTAATTTCAAAAGAGCATCTTGAGAAAAATTCAATAAACATCACTAAAGGGGAAAAGATTTCTCTATCGTTTCTCACGGACATTTTAAATGAATATGGTTTTGAACAATGTGATTATGTAGTGGAACCTGGGCAGTTCTCTGTCCGAGGTGGAATTGTGGATATTTTTTCTTTCTCAAACAATGCGCCCTTCCGAATCGAGCTTTCAGGTGATGAAGTTGAATCCATCCGAACATTCGATACAGTGAGCCAGCTTTCGCTTCAGCACTTTGACTGTGCGTCCATTCTTCCGAACATACAAGAAAAAATGTCTGAAGGCAAATCAACTTCCATTATTGATTTCATTCTTGAAAACAAAAATGATTTATGTATCTGGATTGATAATGCACCCCAATCTCTGAATATAATAGACGAACGATTAAAATCACTTTCGGAAAAATCTGATTTGTTTCTCAGCGCAGAAGAATTGAAAAACGAATTTCAAAAAGTATCGATAGTTGAATTTGGAAATTTGTCCTCCTCCGGAGGGGGTGAAGGTGTAGGATATATCAACTTTAATTTCTCCCCTCAACCTTCCTTCAATAAAAATTTCAATTTGCTTGAAGCAAACCTGAAAACGAATTCAGAAAAAGATTTTCAGAATTTTATTTTCTGCGATTCAGCAAAACAATCTGAACGGCTGCATGCAATTTTTGAATCATTAAGCAGTGAAGGAAAAAATTTAGAATTCACTCCGTTAATTTCTTCCATCCATGAAGGATTTGTTGACAATAATCAAAAAATTTCCTGTTACACTGACCACCAGATTTTTGGCAGGTATCACCGCTACAAAATAAAAAGCGGTGGATTCAAAAAAAGCGAAGTGCTCACTATAAAAATGCTGAAATCACTTCAGCCGGGAGATTATGTAACGCATATTGATTACGGCATCGGGCGATTTGGCGGTTTGGAAAAAATTGTGGTGAACGAAAAAGAACAGGAAGCGATTCGGTTAGTTTATAAGGATAACGACACCTTATATATAAGCATTCACTCGCTTCACCAGATTTCAAAACACACAGGGAAGGAAGGTGAAGCACCACGACTTGACAAACTTGGTTCAAATGCATGGACAAATCTCAAGCGTAAAACAAAAAAGAAAGTCAAGGAAATTGCGTTCGACCTCATCAAACTTTACGCGCAGAGAAAACAACAGAAAGGTTTTGCATTCTCTCCAGATAGTTATTTGCAGAATGAACTTGAAGCGAGTTTCATCTACGAAGATACACCTGACCAATTAAAATCCACCAACGATGTGAAACGGGATATGGAGGAAGAATCTCCTATGGACAGGTTAATTTGCGGAGATGTTGGATTTGGAAAAACAGAAATTGCCATTCGCGCTTCGTTCAAAGCAGCCTGCGACAGCAAACAAACTGCCGTTCTTGTTCCGACAACTATTCTGGCACTTCAACATTTCAAAACATTTTCCGATCGCATGAAAGAATTACCTGTAACAATAGATTACATCAACCGCTTCAAATCAGCAAAAGACCAGAAAGAATCTCTGAAAAAACTTGCCGAAGGAAAAACTGATATCATCATCGGCACACATCGCTTGCTTGGAAAGGATGTAAAGTTCAAAGATTTAGGATTAATGATTGTGGATGAAGAGCAGAAATTCGGAGTAGGTGCAAAAGATAAACTAAAACTTCTAAAAGCAAATGTAGATACACTCACGCTCACTGCAACTCCTATTCCGCGCACACTCCAGTTTTCTATGATGGGTGCGAGGGATTTGTCTATCATCAACACGCCACCGCCAAACCGTTATCCTGTTCACACAGAACTACACCAGTTCAATGAAAAAATAATTAAGGAAGGAATCGAATATGAATTGCAAAGAAGCGGGCAAGTATTTTTCGTTCACAACCGGGTCCAAAATATCGGGCGCTATGCTGAACTCATTCAAAAACTTTGTCCGAAAGCGAGAATGCTAGTTGCTCACGGACAATTGAAAGGCGAGACGCTTGAAAAAGCAATGATGAATTTTGTAGAAGGAGAATTTGATGTGCTCGTGTGTACTACGATTATTGAATCCGGATTGGATATTCCAAATGCGAACACGATTATTATTAATGATGCACAGAATTACGGGTTGAGCGATATGTATCAGTTACGCGGGCGAGTGGGTCGCTCGAACAAAAAAGCTTTTTGCTATTTGCTAACGCCTCCATACGCCACGTTAACTAACGAAGCAAAAAAAAGATTGCGCGCCATTGAAGAATTCTCCGAACTCGGCAGCGGAATTAATGTTGCTATGCGAGATTTGGATATTCGCGGAGCGGGAAATCTATTGGGAGCAGAGCAAAGCGGGTTCATCACTGAAATCGGCTATGAGATGTACCAAAAGATTTTGGATGAAGCGATGGCGGAACTGAAAGAAGAAATGCAAGAGACGAAGGACGAAGGACGAGAGACGAGGGAAAACTTCACCCGACACCCGACTCTCGACTCTCGCCCCTTCACACGTGATTGTGTGATTGATACTGATTTATCCATTCTGATTCCTGATGAATATGTTGAGAACATTGCTGAACGTATTGCATTGTATCAGCAGTTAGACAACAGCAAAACAGAAGAAGACCTCACTGCTTTTGAAAAACAATTGCAGGACCGGTTCGGAGAAATTCCATCGCAGACAAAAAAACTCATCATTGTTGTCCGGCTGCGATGGCTGGCGATTGAACTGGGTTTTGAAAAACTTTTTTTGAAAAATGGAAAGCTTACGGCATGGTTTGTCTCAAATAAAAACTCCCCTTACTATCAAAGCGAAACCTTCTCAAAAAATTTGCGGTTCGTGCAGAGTAATCCGAAAACCTGCACGATGAATGAGGGTGAAAACAAACTGACGTTGAAAGTTGAGAATATAAAAGATATTGATGGAGCGATGGAGATAATGAAGAGAATGAAAGATTAATTACAGTTCCTCATCCATCCTCCTGTAATAAACCAGGAAGAAGATTGTGAAAATCACAGAGAGAACAATTCCCATATAACTCACATCGTCAATCAGGATAGAGAAAATTATTTTGGCAAAGAACGCGGAAATAAAAAGATGCACTCCCCATCGTTTCATGTGCCAGATTCCGATGAAAGAAATAAACTGAATCGCCACAATAATTCCATAAATCGCGGGAGCCCAGTCAGAGATTTTCTTTATAAAAGGAGAAAAAACAAAAATGAAATTCAACAAACTCCATAAAATTCCTATGATGCAGATGATGGTGAGAATGATCGGGCGTTTTCTTACTATTTCCATAAGTTTAAATTCCAAAATACAAATAACAAATCACAAATAAATACCAAATATGAAAATCCAAATTCAAAACAATCAAGATTTATTGATAATGGTTGAAAAAATCTTTTTTAATTGCACTGCTTCATCTTGTAATAGCCGTCCCTCTTTTTCAAACTCAGAAGAATTTGTTTCATAAATCAATCGCAAGAAATAAGCGCTTTCCTTTGATTCCTTTCTGGAAATTTTAATTCTCATGCGAAAATCTTTGTCGCTTAATGCTTCATTCGCTTCTATATAATTTGCGCCAACAGAACCAGACGCTCTGATTATTTGTTTTCCGTCTTCAATGTTAGCTGTTGTTTTAGGAAGATTTTTTACATATAGCCTAACTCGCTTTGCAAACTGAAAAGTTCTTTCTTCTAAATCATAAACTGGCTTCTTTTCTTCTTTTAACATTTTGCTTTTTATTGTTTGAATTTTTGTATTTGGGTGTTGGAATTTATTTGTGATTTGATATTTGCTATTTGGTTCTTGCGCTAATTTGTGCGTATTGCTTCTACAGGATCTAGTTGCGAAGCGTTGTAGGCAGGCACGAACCCCGAGACAACTCCAATCAACGCGGAGATTGTTAAACCAAGAATAATGTTTGATTGCGTGAGATTCACTTCCATTTCCATTAAACTTTCCACTATAAAAGTTCCTCCGTAAATCAAAAGAAGTCCGATAATTCCTCCTATGATGGAAAGCATTATCGCTTCAGCAAGAAATTGCAAGAGTATAAAATAATTTTTCGCACCAAGAGATTTCTGAATTCCAATAAGGTTGGTTCTTTCCTTTACAGACACAAACATAATATTTGCAATTCCGAATCCGCCAACTAAAATTGAAAATCCGCCAATGATCCATCCGGCAATTCCAACTACATTAAATAAATCTCCGACTTGCGCAGAGAGCATAGATGTTTGATTCAAGGCAAAATCATCTTCAGCAATGGGTTTCAGTTTTCTGATTCCGCGCATGATTCCTGTAAGTTCATCAATCAACTCATCATTTGAAACTCCCTGCTTTGCTTTCACGAGAATCACCGGTTCAAATCTATCACTACGTAAATCAACAATGTTGCGCGCGTAATTTATCGGAATGAGAACTTGAGTATCAACATTGCTTCCTATCATGCTCTCTCCTTCTTTTTTCAAAACGCCAATTACTGCCAATTTGCTATCGCGCACTTTTATTGTTTTACCGATGGGGTCTTCGCTCTCAAATAAACCCTCTGCGATTGTATTCCCTATGATGCAAACGGCTCTCCCGCTTGATGATTCCGTTTCGGAAAAATATCTTCCATTCACGATTTCAAATGAACGAATCTTATCATATTCATGCGACACACATTGCAAATCAGAATTCTCCACGCTGTTGCTTCTATACTTTGCAGTTCCTCTTGCTGAAACCATGAAAGCAAATGACTCACCTTTCAGGCACACTCTCCGAACTTCATCCAATTCACTGATGTTCGGTACTGGGCGATTCATGTATTTCCACCAGGGATAATCCGGACCGAAAGTCCATGGCCATTTCTGAATATAGATGACGTTATCGCCAAGCGATTTTACACTATCGCGCAGTTTGAATTCAAGTGAATCCGTCATTGTGAAAACAGAAATGATGGCAAAAATTCCAATAGTTATTCCAAGCAGGGAAAGAAAACTTCTCAGCTTGTTCGTCACCAGCGCTTGTATGGCGAAGAGAAAACTTTCTTTGAAGAGAGTAAGAAAAAGCATTCTACTAAATTATGCCGAAGGCATCCCTTCGGGACTAATTGGGTGCGAATATACTAATGAAGGCAAAACCCACTTAGATTAGTACATCAGTAAAGATTCGTACTTTAGTAGCAGGTAAAATCATACTTTTGTTCTTCGAGATGCAAACGGATAAAAGGACGATTCAGACAGATGAATTTTTTCCGTATGCATCCGAATAAATCTGTTTGAATCTGTATTTAAATGAATAAAAAAATAAAAAGCGCTCTCATATCCGTTTTCTATAAAGACAATCTTGAACCGATTGTAAAAAAACTAGAAGAACTTGGCGTAACAATTTTCAGCACGGGCGGAACGCAGGAGTTTATTGAGAAACTTGGAGTGCAAGTTACGTCCGTTGAAAAGCTCACTTCCTATCCCTCCATTCTTGGCGGGCGTGTGAAAACCCTTCATCCAAAAATTTTTGGTGGAATTCTGAGCCGAAGAGAAAAAAATGAAGACGCTTCCCAACTGGAAGAATACCAGATTCCTGAGATTGATTTAGTGATTGTGGATTTGTATCCGTTTGAAGAAACCCTTTCAAAAACAAAAGATGAAAAAGAAATTATCGAAAAGATTGACATAGGAGGAATTTCTCTCATCCGCGCTGGCGCAAAAAATTTTAATGATGTGATAATTGTTCCTTCAAAAAACGAATACGGATTCCTCCTGAAAATTCTGGATGAGAATAAAGGAGTTTCATCACTTGAAGACAGAAAATATCTCGCTACAAAAGCGTTTGGAGTTACTTCGAAATATGACACTGCCATTCATTCTTACTTTACTGGAGAACCAAAGCTTACAATGTCGAATATGAACGGTACCGCTTCAAAATCAAAAATACTTCGTTACGGAGAAAATCCTCATCAGAAAGGAACCTTTTATGGTGACTTTGAAAAAATATTTTCTCAGTTGAATGGAAAAGAACTTTCATACAACAATCTTTTAGATGTAGATGCTGCTGTAAACCTTATTGCTGAATTTTCAGAAACCACTTTCGCTATTCTCAAACACAATAACGCCTGCGGACTGTCTTCACGTCCGAAATTAGTTGAAGCATGGCAAGACGCATTTTCTGGCGATCCTATTTCCGCTTTCGGTGGAGTCCTGATTACAAATGCAAAAGTAGATGAAGAAACTGCTCAGGAGATAAATAAGCTTTTCTTTGAAGTGATTATCGCGCCAGCATATGACGAAAATGCACTGAACATACTCAAGCAAAAACAAAACAGAATCATTCTGATTCAGAAATCAACCGAACTTCCTTCAAAAATTATCCGTACAACTTTGAATGGATATTTAGAACAAGACAGAGATTCAAAGATTGAAACTGAATCAGACATGAAATCAGTTACAAAAAAAATTCCTGCGAAAGAGGAGTTGATTGATTTGGTTTTCGCTAATAAAATTGTGAAGCATACAAAATCAAACACGATTGTCTTAGCGAAGAATAAACAACTCCTTGCAAGCGGAGTCGGACAAACTTCTCGCGTAGATGCGCTTAAACAGGCAATCCTAAAAGCAAAAACTTTCAGATTTGATTTGAAAGGAGCAGCGATGGCATCGGATGCTTTTTTCCCATTTCCAGATTGTGTTCAGATTGCGCATGAAGCAGGAATCACCTCTGTTGTTCAGCCAGGAGGTTCCATCAAGGATAAAGATTCGATTGATTGCTGTGACAAAAATAATATGGCGATGGTGGTAACTGGCACTCGCCATTTCAAACATTAATCTGTTAATAAGAAAGTCATTAGTCATTATCCTTTAGTCATTAGTAATCGCAAATTTGAGTTATGAATTTTTAAATTGTAAATTGTAAATCGTACATTCTTTCTATGGGCTTTTTTAGTTTCCTCACACAAGAAATAGCAATTGACCTCGGAACGGCAAACACGGTCATCATTCACAACGATAGAGTAGTGGTTGACGAACCTTCTATTGTTGCCATAGAGCGCAATTCAGGAAAAGTGATTGCGGTCGGCAAGCTGGCAATGCAGATGCATGGAAAAACTCACGAGAACATAAAAACTATTCGTCCGCTCCGCGATGGAGTTATTGCCGATTTCAACGCAGCAGAATTTATGATTCGCGGATTGATAAAGATGATAAATCCCGGTAGGAGATTGTTTGCTCCTTCACTTCGTATGGTTATTTGTATCCCTTCCGGAATCACGGAAGTCGAAAAGCGGGCGGTAAAAGATTCTGCAGAGCATGCTGGCGGTAAAGAAGTTTATCTCATTCATGAGCCGATGGCTGCCGCACTCGGTATCGGCATTGATGTGGAAGAGCCGATGGGAAATATGATTGTGGATATTGGTGGTGGAACAAGCGACATTGCAATCATTGCGCTTGGCGGAATTGTTTGCGATAAATCCATCCGCATTGCAGGTGATGAACTCACTGCTGATATAGAAGATTACATGCGCAGACAACATAATATTCTGATTGGCGAACGCACTGCGGAAAGAATCAAGATTGAGGTTGGTGCTGCCATCCCCGAACTAGATAATCCCCCTCCTGATTATCCTGTTCACGGAAGAGATTTGATGACAGGAGTGCCGAAAGAAATTTTTGTTTCCTATTCTGAAATTGCTCATGCGCTTGATAAATCCATTGCGAAAATTGAAGAAGCGATTCTGAACGCGCTGGAAATTACTCCCCCCGAATTGGCTGCTGATATTTACCGAACAGGAATTTATCTTACAGGAGGCGGTGCTTTGCTTCGCGGGCTTGATAAACGAATATCTCTTAAGACAAAACTTCCTGTTCATGTGGCGGAAGATCCACTTCGCGCGGTTGCGCGCGGAACAGGAATTGCACTGAAGAATGCAGATAAATTTCCGTTCCTGATCAGATAATGAAAACCATTATCGAATGAGATGCGAAATCTAATTCTCTTTCTCACCCGAAATTATTACATCATACTTTTTCTTTTTCTCGAATCGTTCTCCGTTTATCTTGTGATTCAGAATAATCATTTTCAGCGTGCGCATTTTCTGAATTCATCCAATGCAATTGCGGGAAATATTTATGAAACTTATTCTGGCTTCACGGATTATTTCGGATTGAAGCAAGAAAATAAAAAACTGGCAGAAGAAAATGTGATACTAAGGAATCAGCTTAGCAAATCGTTTATGCATCAAAGCAATACTCCTGTATCTGTAAAAGACTCATTACTCAAGCAGCAATATTTTTATCTCATTGCAAAAGTGGTGAACAATTCAACCAACCGCAGAAAAAATTATCTCACGCTCAATGTTGGTTCAAAGCTGGGAGTAAAAAAAGAAATGGCTGTTATTTCCAGCGATGGAATTGTAGGAATTGTCAGGGATGTATCAGATAATTTTTGCTCTGTCATGTCGCTGCTTCATGAGAACACGCGTATTACTGTAAACATAAAAAAGTTTGGAGAAAACGCTATTTTAACTTGGAGCGGAAATGATGAATGGCATGCGGAGATGGAGCGAATTCCTTCTCACCTTGAACTTGCAAAAGGAGATACAATTGTAACAAGTTCCTATTCTTCTATCTTTCCTGAAGGAATTATGGTTGGAACTGTTGAGGAGTTTGAAAAGATTGCGGGCAATACTTTTTATGATGTTACAATAAAATTATCTACCGATTTCAATCGCTTATTATACGTGAATATTGTGAACAATCTAATGAAAGAAGAACAAACAACTTTGGAAAAAAACGCTCAGCATGATTAACGAAGTAACAAGAAATATTATTCGATTTCTTTTTCTTCTTCTGTTTCAAGTTCTCATCCTGAACAATATCCAACTGAGTGGTTACCTCAATCCTTTTCTCTATGTGCTCTTCATCCTTATGCTTCCATTTCAGACAGCCGATTGGCTCGTGCTTCTGCTTGCGTTCGTGCTCGGCATCAGTATTGACATGTTTGCAGATACAGGGGGATTGCACGCTGCCTCATCCGTACTCATGGCATTTCTCCGTAAGCCCATTCTGAAATTAATTTCTCCGCGAGATGGCTACGATGTGGTGCAAAAACCAACTATTCAGCAATTCGGTTTCGGTTGGTTTTTCTCGTATGCTGGAATTTTAGTTCTGGTGCATCACTTATTTTTATTCTACATGGAGATATTTTCCCTCTCTGAATTTTTCTCCACTTTCTTCCGGGTAATTCTCAGTTCAATATTCACGCTCACACTTGTTTTTATCAGCCAGTTTTTCTTTTCTAATTCTAAATCGTAATGACTTCGCAGTACTCCGACAGACAATATGTCATCATTGCGATTTTTTCTTCCATTATTATGATTTTTCTTGCACGGCTATTTTACATCCAGATAGTTGACGATCAGTACAAACTCACTGCGCGCAATCAGGCGTTTCGCTACATGACCGATTATCCGGCTCGGGGAAATATTTTTGACCGAAAAGGAAAACGACTCGTGTATAATCAGGCGGCTTATGATTTAATGGTGATTCCTAAACAGGTAAAAGATTTTGACACCGTAGATTTTTGCAAAACACTTGGAATAGATAAAATAACTTTTGAAAAGAAAATGCTAAAAGCAATACTGGCGCCTAATTCCCCTCTGAAGCCGTCTGTATTTGAAAAAGAAATTTCCGTTGAACATTCCGCCATTCTTCAGGAAAGGTTATATAAATTCTCAGGATTTTTTCTTCAGCCTCGAACGCTCAGAAAATATCCCGACCCTATTGCAGCCCATCTACTTGGTTATGTGGGCGAAGTTTCAGAAAAAATTACGGATACAAGTATTTATTATAAAGATGGTGACTACATCGGCATCAGCGGAATGGAAAAAGCATACGAGATTCCTTTACGAGGAATAAAAGGAATACATATTGAAGTGGTGGACGTACATAACCGTTCTCAAGGGAGTTACATGAATGGAATCTATGATACGATTGCAAGTGCGGGAAAAGATTTGGTTTGCACTCTTGACGCAGCTCTGCAGGAGTATGGAGAAAAACTGATGCAAAATAAAATCGGAAGCATTGTCGCCATTGATCCGTCCACAGGAGAAATTCTTGCGTTTGTTTCCAGTCCGAGTTATGATCCTAATCTTCTCATAGGCAGCACGCTTTCGAAAAATTTCAGAGCACTTCAGCTGGATTCTATGAAGCCGCTGTTCAATCGTGCGTTAATGGCTTCTTATCCTCCCGGCTCCACTTTTAAACTTATCATGTCGCTTGTCGGGCAAAATGAAAAAGTTCTTTTTCCAGGGACATCCTATTTCTGCGCGGGTGGATTTAATTATGGTGGCGCAAAACAATTGAAATGTGATGCAAGTCATGGGTATTTAATTCTTGAACCAGCTATTCAGCATTCGTGCAACACTTATTTCTGTCACGTATTCAAAAGCGTGATGGACAACAAAAAATATAAAACCATGGAGGCTGTGTTTTCTGTATGGAGAAATTATATTACAGGTTTCGGAATAGGAGCGCATCTTAATTCAGATATTCCTAATGAACTTCGCGGATCACTGCCAACCATTCCTTATTACAATAAAATATTCGGAGAGCACCGATGGCATTCTTCCACTATTATTTCTCTCGCCATCGGGCAGGGGGAAGTTGGAATCACTCCATTACAAAATGCAAATGCTGTTTGCATCATTGCAAATAGAGGATATTATTTTATTCCGCATACTGTAAAAGCAATTGACAGAAATGAAAATGATCCATCCCTCGATAGATTTAAAGAAAAACATTATACACTTGTTACAGATACTTCTTACTATAGTATAGTGATTGAAGGCATGAGTCAAGCCGTTAAAAACGGAACAGCAGCTGCCTCAAAAATTTCAGGAATCGAAATGTGCGCAAAAACCGGAACAGCACAGAACCCTCATGGAAAAGACCACTCGATGTTTGTATGTTTCGCTCCAAGAGATAACCCAAAGATTGCAGTAGCCGTGGCAGTAGAAAACGGTGGATGGGGTGCACAATGGGCTGCACCAATCGGAAGTTTGATAGTTGAAAAATATCTGACAGATTCAATAAAACGTCCTGAAATTGAAAAAAGAATGTTGGAAGGAGATATGATTCATAAAAAAGAAAAGGAAGAAGATAAATCTCTTACAGGAGATGAATAATAATTTATAAAAATGTCCCGCGAACAAAAATATATTTTTCAAAACATTGACTGGATAACAACAGGACTATTTCTTGTTCTTGTATTGCTTGGCTGGCTGAACATTTACGCTGCTGTTTATAATGACGAGCACAACAGCATTTTTGACATTTCTCAGAAATATGGAAAGCAGTTGCTTTGGATAGGAAGCGCAATTCTTATTGCTATTATTATTTTGATTATTGATGCAAATTTCTTTACGGCATTCCCCTATCCTATTTATATTTTCAGCGCTGTTACACTGGTAGCAGTAATTTTTTTCGGGAGAGAAATTTCAGGAAGCAAATCGTGGTTTAGGTTCGGTGATTTCGGATTACAACCCGCTGAGTTTGGAAAATTTGCGGTAGCTCTTGCGCTTGCAAAATATATGAGTGCAATGAATATCCGGGTTGAGAGAATTCAAACAAAAGCGATAGCATTCTTCATTATTCTCTTTCCTGCGATGATTATTGTTCTGGAGAAAGAAGCAGGAACAGCGTTAGTATATATCGCATTCATTTTCGTTTTATTCAGAGAAGGTTTCTCAGGAAATTTTTTATTGGGAGGTTTTTTTGCAACCATTCTTCTCATCTCTGCTTTGCTTGTAAATAAAATCATGCTTGTAATTCTTCTGGCTGTTATTGCCGGCATTATTGCCTTTGTAATTTGGATGAATAGCAGAAATAAGAAAAGAGCAAGAAGATTTCTTATGGGAGTTTTCGCTCTGCTGGTTGTGGCTTCGGGCGCTGTGTTTGGTGTGGATTACGCTTTCAGCAAAATGAAACCTCATCAGAAAACACGTATTAATGTTTTCTTGGGAAAGGAAGCTGACAAAGACATGAAAAAGAAAGCGGGCTACAATGTCAATCAAAGTTTGATTGCTATTGGTTCAGGGGGACTTACCGGAAAAGGGTTTTTGCAAGGCACGCAGACGAAATATGATTTTGTTCCTGAACAAAGCACCGATTTTATTTTCTGTACTGTTGGAGAAGAATGGGGGTTTCTGGGAAGCGCTATTATTTTATTTTTATTTCTTGCGCTTATTCTTAGAATAATTTTTCTCGCAGAACGGCAGCGTTCCTCTTTCAGCAGGATTTACGGTTATGGAGTTGCCTCTATTTTATTTTTTCACGTAACTATAAATGTGGGAATGACAGTTGGGCTTGCTCCGGTAATCGGAATTCCATTGCCGTTTTTCAGTTATGGAGGTTCTTCCCTATGGGCGTTTACAATTTTGCTGTTTATCTTTATTAAACTTGACTCAAACCGGCTACTTATTTTGAGGTGAGAGAGATTATTTTCTCTGCTAGAATTATCGCCATCTTTTCACTTGATTCAAAACTCCAGCCGGCAATGTGGGGGGTGAGGATTACTTTATTGGAAGATTTTAGATATTGAAATGATTGTCCTCCCCCTTCTCCCCCTCCAGAGGGGGACAAAAATTCAAAAGAAGTTTCCTCATATTCCAACACATCTAAGCAGGCGCCAAGGATTTTTCCTGATTTAAGATTTTTCACAAGGTCATCTGTTTTTACAATTTGCCCGCGGGAAGTGTTGATGAGATAAATATTTTTTTTGAATTTGCTGGTGAAGGAATCGTTGACTAAATAGTTGGTTTCACCGGTAAGAGGCAAATGCAAGCTCAACACATCTGTTTCAGAAAATATTTTTTCAGGAGTTGATTGATAAAGTCCTCCCCCTGCACCCCCTCCAAGAGGGAGAGAAACAGCCTTGTACTTATCGTAAGCGAGAATTTTCACATCAAATCCTCTCAGCACTTTTGCAAAAGCGCTTCCTGTATTTCCATAGCCGTAAATGCCGATAGTTTTTCCCTCCAGTTCCGTTCCTCGGTTGGCTTCACGAATCCATTTTCCTTCTTTCACCTCCGCATTCGCTTTTGAAATATTATTGAGCAAGCTCAGCAACATTCCGAGCGCATGCTCGGCAACTGCATTTCGGTTTCCTTCGGGAGAAGAAATGCATTTTATCCCTTTGCTCTCTGCATAGGCAACATCAATGTGTTCCATGCCTGCTCCAACACGGGCAATGAAGTGAAGCCCCTCCCTAACCCTCCCCTTCAGGGAGGGAACAAAACAGTCAATGAATTTTTTGTCAATCTTAAGTCGGCTTCTGAGAATAATTCCATCGTACTGAGAAACTTTTTTTTCAATTTCTTCTTTCGATGAAATAAAATCTTCATCACAGATGAAATTATTTTTCTCCAGCTCTTTTTTCAGAGAAGGGTGGATGGAATCAAGAAAAAACATTTTCATAGCAAAATCCCAGTAAGAAGAAGTGATGCGATGGTAAAATAAATGAGAAGTCCTGTGATATCAACCAGCGTTGCGACAAACGGAGCGGACGAAACAGCGGGATCGAGTCCCGCCCTCTTAAGCAATATTGGAAATATTGAGCCCACTAAATTTCCCCATAGCACAACACCAAGCAAAGAAATTCCTACAGTGAGACCGACCAGTACGGAGTGATCTCCATAAACATGAATAAATGCAGACCAGATTATTACACGTAAAAATCCGATGATGCCTAAAATAATTCCGAGAATCAAACCCACTTTGATTTCTCTGCTGAAAATTCTCCACCATTCTTTCACAGAAACTTCTCCGAGAGCTAGGGAACGGATGATGAGCGTGCTTGCCTGCGAACCCGTATTTCCTCCGCTGGAAATGATAAGCGGGACAAAGAGTGCGAGCACCACCGCTTTTGAAATCTGGTTTTCAAAAAAACCCATGGCGGTGGCGGTAAAACTTTCGCCTATGAAAAGTATCATCAGCCAGCCCGCGCGTTTTTTTATCACTTCAAAAACAGAACTGTTCATGTAGGGTTCGTCCAGCACCTGAACGGCAGCCATTTTCTGAACATCCTCGGTTTCTTCTTTTCGTATCACATCCACTACATCGTCAATGTTAATTCTTCCAACTAATTTTCCAAGTCCATCCACCACAGCAACAAAGACGAGATTGTATTTTTCCATCAACTGGGCAACTTCTTCGGCATCCATGTTTGTCTTTACGGAAATCACTTCGGGTTCATACACATCAGAAATTTTTACACGAAGAGATGTTGTTAAAACTTTTTTGAGAGAGATAACCCCTACTAATCTATCTATATCATCCACCACAAATACAGCATAAATATCTTCAATATGGTCGGCATGTTTTCGGAGTTCGCGCACGCATTCGATCATGCTTTTGTTCATATTCACCTTCACAAGTTCCTTCTGCATCAAACCACCCGCAGTATTCTCGTCATACTTCAGCAGGTCAGCAATGTCGCTTGCCTGTGCGGCATCATCCTTTTCAAGTTCGCGTAAAACTTCGTCCTGAACTTTGTCCGGCAGTTCCTGGATTACATCAGCGGCTTCATCGGAAGGAAGGTGGTCAAGATGGTCGGCAATCTGTGCGGAAGTAAGCGATTCAAGAAATCGCTCGCGCTTGTCTTCTTCCATTTCGATAAGCGCATCGGCAGCGATTTTATCATCAAGAAAATTGTAAAGTTTTTTTCCGTCTTCAAGCTCAAGCTCATTCAGTATTCCTGCAATATCAGCCGAGTGAAGTTTTTTTAATTTCTTCTCGAGCGATTTAATGTCGTTCGACCTGATCGCTGTGGAAATTTTATCGAGGTAATCTTCTGTGACTTCAAAATGCATACTTCTATTCTTCGACTTCGCTCAGAATAAACTCCAAACGAATTTGTACGAATGTACGAATGAAAATAAATACAACTGAAAAATTAATGCAGGAAAAACTCAGAGTGAAAGCGAGTACTCAAGCCCTACAATATAGAGGTTCTGAGGGCTGAGAACATTGTGTTCGCGCTGGATCAGGTAATAGGCGCTAAAAATATTTTTGTTATTGATTTTATATTCCGCGCCAAGCACATAGCGTTCGCGGTGCCAGGTTTTATCACTTTCAATGTTTCTTGGGTCACGAAACTGGTAGCGGAGTTCAACAGAAGCAAAAGGAATGTATCTTTTCCCCATATCATACTTTGCTCCGAATTTATTTCTTGAATACCATTCTGGAACACTTCCGTTATCGCTGGAATAAATATCGCGATCTTCCACTTGAGTTCGGTTGCGGTAAGACGCTGTAAGTTTTCCGAACTTTTGTTTGAAAGTCAAGTCAAGCATGAGCCGGTGGCGAAAACTATAAGAATTATCGTCCTGGAATTTATCAATCCAACGGTAAATCAACGCTACTTTAAAATTTTTTGCGACCTTATATTCAATACCAAGATTTGTATAAAAAAGATTTAAGCGAGAAAAATTTTCTTTGAAGCGACATTCTTCTGTAAACAGTGCAGTGAGCTTGCCGTTTATTGCTTTGTCAATATTTAATGTATTCCATGAGCCTGCATCTGGATAATCCTGAGAAAAGCAATAGGCAACAGGCAATAGGCAATAGGCAAAAAAGAAAGACAATAATTTTTTAGTCATTGCTTCTTAAATTGAAATCTTGCTTCGTGTATCGTAATAATAGACACGAATATTTGCCAAGTCACGCAGAAAATCAATTTTTACAATGCTGAACCGGTGAATATTCAGACCCGTGCGTGTTCTGAGATCTTCCAGGAGTTTTTCATGATTCTCCGGCTTGATCATTTCTATATTTTCATACATAACCGTTTTGCCAAGTTCTCTTTTCATCAGAATATTTGTTTCAAGCAGAAGAGCAACAATAATGATAATTGAGTTGATAAGAGATAATTCATCCCATCCGCCTTTTGAAACTGCTGTGATCAAACCTATTGCAATAACCAGAAAAAGGTAGGTGAGATCTTTTATCGAAATATCTTCCGAACGGTAGCGCATGATGCTGAACACGGCAAATAAACCAAATGCTGCACCCATGGACATTTCCACCTTATTCATCATATACGTGATAAGGAAAATGACCAGATTAAAAATGAAAAAAGTGAAAAAGAATTCCTTGGTCCGGTAGTTGGGATAATAAATAAACCGGATCAGTATGAAAACTGAACTGAGATCAACTGTCAGGCGGATAAAAAATTTGAGGGACAGTTTATTAAATAAATCCCATCCGCTTGCAACTACATCCTGTGTTTCCTGAAGTAAATACATATTATTTTATTTTAGGTTCCTGTTGGTGATAAATTTGTGCCTGCCATTTTATGGATGAAACGCACGCGTGGCTTAAAATTATTTTTCTTTACTGAATCGAAAAGATTGTAAATGCCAAAACAATATTTGCTGATTCCTGATTCGCGGATGGCTCCCATCCGAACCATACGTATAAATTCAGAAACAGAAGATGCTTTTTCCCGTTTTGCTTCAGCAATTACCATCTGTGGAAATCGCGCCTCAATAATATTCCCGTCAGGAGCCGCTTTAATAAAATGAAGATTCGTATCAATGGTCAGGCGTTCCTGAGAAAATTTATTTACAAAAGTCATGCGGGAATAATTCACCCATATTTTTGGTTCGAACATTTCAGCGCTGAAGGAAGTGATTTTTTTAAGAAAGTCATCTGCTTTTCCTTCTATCCTGTTTCCAATCTCTTTCATCTTCACCCTGTTCTTGATTGTTCTTTCCTTGCTATTCTTAAACTTTATTTCGAAAAAAGTCAACCCTCCTGAATCAGCGTATCTTCTGAATCGAAGTTTCCAACGGTTCAGCTTTCCTAACTCGTGCCGTCCATAAAGTTGAAAATCTTTTGTGTCGTAATAGAGTGACTCATAGCGATGAATTCGGATATCATTAATTGACAGAAGGCGGTAGGTAGAAGCCATCCCATCCAATATTCGCGGGAGTTGTAAAAATGGAAAAACATATTTTGAATCCACGCGCTCCATCAATTTCACGCTCTCCATTTCAGCAAGCGTGATGGGTTCAAATTTGTTTATGACTTCGTTCAATTCAGGCATTGTTTAGTATTCGTAAGTATATTTCCTGTCTGACACGAGCATATTTGCACCATCGTATTCTTTTTTCTCAACTTTCAACCCTTTTGCGTTGTAGATATAAATAATTTTTTTTGTAAGCTTGCCTGTAGCGTCATACACCACTTCAAGAATTTTATCTCCATTGCTGTTAAAAGAACTTTGTGTTTTCGCTACAAGTTTTCCGCTGCCATCGTATTCAAGTTCTTCCGTTTTGTTATCATTCGAATCATACTTGCAAACTTTTTTTACATTCTTTTCAGCATTGAGCTGAGTTTCTGCTGCATCAAAAACTGTTTCTTCTAATTTATTTCCTTTCGAATCGTACTTGGCTGTTTCCTTGTGTTTGAGCGTTCCGTCCTTTCGATATTCTTCGTTTAAAATAATGTTGGCATTTTTGTCATAAGCAGTATAGGAATCTTTTCTTGTTGTTTCTTTGCCATTCACTGTTTCAGTTACATTTTCAATAACGGATTTAATGCCGTAGGTTTTAATAGCTTTTTTTTCTTTTTTGTTTTGACCAAATAAAGAAAATGAAGCGAGTAATATTCCAACAAGAAAAAAATATTTCATAAAAGAATTAATTCTTGTTGGTTTTGATTTTAAAATCGGGAAGTTCTAAAGTTTGTTTCTTATCCGTAATTTCTCCTGACTGCACCACGGCTGAATCCAACTGCCCATTGGCAACTTTTGTGTAAACATATACTTTGTATTTTCCTTTCCGGAGGTAGGTAAATTCATAAGCGCCTTCATTGTTAGAATCCTGATTGCTGCCCACGGCTGTTTCATCGCCATAGATGATGTACACTTTTTGACCTCCGAGATATCCGGAATCTCTTTTTGCCAGTAGTTGGGCATCATAGTTAACTGTATAAACTTTTCCCTTGATGCTTGCTCTGCCTCCTTCGCCTGCTCCTTTTTTGCAGGAGTTGAAAACAACAATGGGAATAAGAAAAATCAGAAAAACAAGCGGAATAAATTTTTTCATAATCTAATTTTAGTTTGTCAAAATTAATTTTCCTTTTGATATAATATAATGAATCATTCTGATTTTATTAAAAGGAAACACTTTTGGTTTATCTAAGAATCATTATTTGTAGTCAATAATTTTTGTTTTTTTTATTTTATCAACTGCATAATTTTCGTTTCGGATAATTTGGCTGTACTCACCTGATAAAAATAAATTCCAGAGGAAACGGCCCCCGGATTGAAAGGAATATTATGAGTTCCGCTTGAGATTTGTTCGTTTAAAAGAGTGAAAACTTGTTTGCCATAAGCATCCACAACGATAAGCCGCACAAGACCGGATTCTTTCAATGTAAATGTAATTGTAGTTGAATTATTATAGGGATTCGGAAAGTTTGAGAGGTTTAACCCGTTGTCAGCGATTCCTTCTTCATCAACTGAAAGTGGACAAGGGAAAAAGGCAACACCCGGTGAGCCACCCACACATCCGCTGAACCAATTAAAAGGATTATTCATGCTTCCGTTTTCATCCAATAATTCCAATGTTTTGCCCGTGCCATTCGATCCGGTTGGCCATGGAGAAGTATTACTGTATGTCATAGATAAAAATAAATTTTCATTTTTATCAAACAATCGTAAATAATCTCCACCAGAACTTAAACCAAAATTAAATGGTCCAACATAATTATTTACATTCGGATAAGCAGCTTTGAATTTTGCCGTGTCCTGACATAAAACAAGATAATTGTTCTTTGCAAGAATAGTATTTTGAGGAATAAAAAAACTGTTTGCTACCACGCTGTCTTTAAATTTCCATCCGGAAATATCAATATCCACGGTTCCGTAATTATACAATTCCACCCAATCTCCGGCATCAAGGGCAGTTGAGGATTTATAATTTATTTCACTGAGAACAATTCGGTTGGTATCAGGTGAACCGAAAAAATAGGCAGTGAAAACATCGCTTGTATCCACATTTATCTTTATGCTCTGATTAAAATTCGGATTCGGAATTAAAATAGTTGACTGCCAGAAAGCGAATTGATAACCGGGATTCGGAACTGCTTTGAAGGTGATGGGTACACTGTCAAAATAAATTCCAGCCCAGGGGAAACTATCAAGTTCAATGGTATTTAACTCAATGCTGCCTGCACCCGGAGGATATACATTGAAAGTAACAGGAACTTGTTTTTTAAGTGAAGCCGTATTCTGAATTTGATTCCTGGCAGTGGTGGGGCGGTAATTGATGAAGGTATTTAATTGAGAAAGATTAAAGTATTTCCAGTCGTTATAGTTGCCCTGTCCTCCCAAACCATAAGCAGGTTCATTCACTCCGAAGCCCCATCGTGCAAAGTGACGCTTCATTTCGGGATCTAATGAATCATGCACGGCAGCTACATAATTTTTCAGATAATCAGGAGTAAAAATCGTGTTAAGCAAATCAGCATTGCGATTAATAAATTGATTTCGGAATTCAATATTCTGAACAAGTTTATTGAATAATATAGATTGAAAAGAAAACGGTTTATTCAGGTTTGAATCCAGTGAACTAGCAGTAAAACTCCACCATGATGTACCAAAAAAATCGAGGTCCCAAAGTATATGCCGCCATTTAGCTCCATTTTTTTGTTCGCGCCAGAATCGTACATTATTCGTTAACCAATCTCCATTTTCAGAATATGTTTCCACTACAAAATAATCAATGAAATTATCAATGTCAAGCCAGGATTTTACCACAGAGTAATTGGCGGTATCGTCTAAATTATTATTAAGGACAAAAGTTGCAAACTGGTAGAAATCGAAAACATTGCCATCCATCACTAACCCGTTGTACTGCAATAAATCAATGCTGTCGGGATTTACTCCATGATTTTCAGCAATGTAATCCTTGTTTATTTTTTCGCGGATATTATACACCCCCCAGTATTCACCATTAATAAAAACAAGGCAGGGCTGATATCCCTGAACATCAAGGTCTGTTTTTTTATTACAGAGTTTGTGAATGACTGCATCTCTGAAATGCAAACCATTCCAGTCATTCCCAGCATTTCGCAAAATAATTTGATTGAATTCCGTGATTTCCTTATCTGGAAAAAACTGATAATCAAACTTTGATTTTCCATATACGCTACGAGCTGCCACTTTAAAACTTTTTTGCGGATTCGCACGTGAATAATTTCCCTGTATTCTGATGCCGACTCCTTGTTCAAACGCCTGAATATTCTGCTTGTCAAAATATTCAATGTTCGCTGGAACTTCCCAATCCTGCCAGAAGTTTGCATTGAAAAAAGGAGACATCGTGTCGGCATTTGGACCGAGAACATAAATTCCGCTGTTCCAGTCAAACAAATATCCCGGATCTGTGCTGAGTGAAATCACAGGCAGCGAAGCGCTGTCATTGATAAAATAAGTGTTGGTAACTGTCTCACTCGGAAGTTGTCCGCTGCCGATAAATGCGTGTGCGCGAATCACCATGGTTGAGTCAATGGCAATCAACGAGGAATACAGAGAGGAAGTTTGTTTCGGAGTGCTTCCGTCAGTAGTATAACGAATTGCAGCTCCAACTGTATTGCACGAAAGAGCCAGTGTTTGCGAGCCATTGTAGAATCCGGCAGGCAATGAAAAAATCGGATCACTTACATAACTGATGCTTGTAACTGAACCATTATTGGTAGAATCAGGAGTGGGAGTGCCGAAATAAACAAGAAGAGGATTTGCATCCGGAAATCGTCCGTAAGAATTATCCAATTGCAAGTATGGAAAACTAAACATATCAACTACTGTTTGCGATGCATCGGAAAGATAAATTGTTTCACCGTTTCCGTTAAGTTTGAAATTAGTGTGAAGTGTAGACTTGCCAAGATAAATCCACGCTGGTGGAGGACCCCAGAACACAGAAGCATCTTTTATCCCGAATGAAAGAAATGGAATGGAAGATAAATCAGAAGAGTTATTGTTATTATTATGAGTTTGAATGGAGAGCACATTCGTTCCGTTCACTAAAACTGATTTCAGCAAACTCATATCAATCTGAAAATTTTCAGGGAGTTGCCCCTGATATAAAAGAGCTTCGTGTTCTTTAAATGCTGCCATATTGAAAGGCGGTGGGGTACCGGTAACACCAATGTTAGAACGGGCTATCTCAACACCATTCACATAGGCAACAAAAGCATCATCATAATCCATTGTTAATATTGCAGCAGTGATCTTTGAAGTATCACTCACCGTAAAAGTTTTGCGCGTAAACACTGACCAGAGAGGAGGAGTGAGAAGCGTGTTGTCATCGCCATCGCCATAACCGAAACCGCCAATCCCCAGATTCCATCCGGTATCATTAAAGCCAACCGTATTCCAGCTAGAAACCGGTTGAACAACAGGAATGATATATCTCCAAAAATCGTTTGCATTTACCGGTGTTTCCCAATGGTCAATAACCGTTTTACGGTTTTTCCCCGAAGCAAAAACTACAAGATATTTCTGGGGCTGAATGGTTATTGCGGGAAACTGCCATTGAGAAAGATTGGCGAAATCATCGCTGAGATAATATCCGTTCAGATTTATCGCAGTTGCACCGGAATTAAATAACTCAAGCCAGTCGGAAAAATCACCGTCTTCATCTTTGATAATAGAATTGTTTTTAGAACAAACTTCATTGATGACGATTTGGGAGAAACACAGATTACACAGATTAATAAAGAAGATTACACAGATTATTTTTTTCATTTTCTGTTTACATTTTTACAATTTTCTTCTGATAGAACACATCACCGGCTTTCATCCGGACAAAATAAATTCCGTTCGCTCCGCTCAGGTTTACGGTTTCCTGTTTATGGTTTACGGTTTGTTGTAAAACAAGTTCTCCGAGTAGATTATAGATTTCTAATTGATAATGTTCGCCAACTGTAAACTGTAAACTGTAAACTGTAAACTTGCCGTTTGACGGGTTCGGATAAACCTGAAGCATGAAATCTGAAGACAGAAAATCTTCCACACCGGAAAAAACAATCGTCATAATCAACGTATCGGATGAACAGGCATTGGAAGCAATGAGCGTAATTGTTTTTGTTCCTGCGCTTGCGTAAAGATGGCGCGGGTTTTCTTCTGTACTGGTGGTGGAATCGCCAAAGTCCCAGAAATAATTTGTTGCATTTGTGGATGTGTTTACAAATAAAATGGTGTCTCCGTCAATTGGATTTGTCATATCAGCCCAAAACCCCGCCAGTGCATCATCATAAACAGAAACAGTTACTGCTCCAATTTGCCAGCAATACGATTGATAGTTCATATATACGCTGAACGTCTGCGTTGAATCAGGGCTTACAAGAATGGGAGAAACCGTATCGCTTGTTGACCACAAAAAATTGGTAGCGCCAGTTGCATTCAGCGTAATTGTATCACCAGCACAAATACTAGTATCAGCAGAAATGGAATAACTTATCTGATTACAATAAATACAGGAACCGTCATTCTGATTTGCAATCGGGTTAAAATTTTGTGCTAAACTATCGGTACAGCCATTCAAAACATCAGGCATCACCAGCGCTTCAATATACTGCACCTGATCAAATTTATCTGTGTGAGCAATCAGAACGGGGTGACGGATATTCTGCGCAAAATATTTGTAATAATATAATGTATCCGTTTTTGCATCAATCGGAACATTGTTTGAATATGCGGTGTCATATTTATACTCAACATATTTTACACGAAGCACGTTAGTGAATGTATCAAGCGGGGCATAAAGAGTTCCGTAGCCATCGCAAACAATATATTTTCCTGAAATGGTTTGATAATCTATTCCGGGATAAATATTCACAAACCGTATTCCTGAAATTTCTGTTTCAATATGACCGTACGTATATTGGTTTGACACAAGGGTATCGGTATAAGGCAGCGGATAATTGGCATGAGTAATAGTGAAACCCATTCCAAAGTCCCCAATGAGAGTAGCGCCACTTGCCCAAAAAGCATTTGCATCGGAAGAGTAATAGGTGATTTGTGTGATTGCGCCAGGCTGCACTGATGCCACACTTGCTCCGGGATGAAATGAAGCATAAGGTGTTGCAGACGGACTGATATAGCGCACGGTGTCATTCATCCAGATAAACGTAT
The DNA here is from genome assembly GCA_016213405.1 of Bacteroidota bacterium. Taxonomy (NCBI): domain Bacteria; kingdom Pseudomonadati; phylum Bacteroidota; species Bacteroidota bacterium. The sequence continues at coordinate 119,780 of JACRAM010000125.1, read as the reverse complement.
TTGTAAAATCGTAAAACTGGCTGGCTCCAGCATTGCCAACAAAACCTCCGATTGAAATAAAACGGTTGTATGAAACTCCTGCAAGCGGAAAATTACTGCTGTTCAGCGAGGGCTGAGAAAAAGCAAACGAGAAATTCACGCATAAAAGAAGAGTAAAGAATCTATTCATCAAGTATCAGGTTTATACTGTGATTAAAGTAATCTTGGTTTACATTAGACGCATACCCATATCCATCTGTTACAGAGAACGTAAATTTAAGAAAGATTATTTAGTGATCATGAACTTGCCGGTTGAAATAACATGGTTTGTCGAAAGCTGTTTGTCGTCAGCAGTTATTTGATAAAAGTAAAGTCCGCTGGGGACATCAGAAATGTTTATGGTTTCCTGTTTACGGTCTACGGTTTGTAGGAAAACAATTTCTCCAAATAGGTTATAGATTTCTAAACTGTAAACTGTAAACTGTAAACTGTAAACTGTAAACTGCCCGTTGTTCGGATTCGGAAAAACCTGAAACATTGAACTTTGAACATCGAGTTCATCCACAGAAGCCGCTGTTCCGTTTGAAAGTATGCGATGCGCATAAATATCATAGTTTGTTCCGCTTCTGAAATCCTGAAAAGCATAAATACTTCCACCTCCGCCATCTGAAATATTTTTCACGTTGTTTTGGGTATTAGCAGCAGAGCCGATAAGCACTCCTCCTGCCGCCCACTGCGCTGTTCCGTTTGCATCCACCCGCTGCGATTTTATATCCCAGCTATTGTTGCAGCAGGAATCTTCCCATGCAATTATGGCTCCGCCAACACCGTCAGCACAGACGTTCGGACTGGTTTGAGCATTAACAGCATTTGAAATGGCAATTCCGTTTGCAGCCCATGCCATTGTTCCGGTTGAATTTATTTTCTGTGCATATACATCATGATAAAGTCCACTGCGTTTGTCTCTCCATGTTGCAATAGCTCCGCTTATATTATCTGAAGTTACATCAATGGATGTTTGAGAACTGTCTGCCGTGCAAACGGCTGTTCCGTTTGCTGCCCATTGAACAACTCCTGAAGCATTTACACGTTGTGCATACACATCATACGCCAGTGCGCCACGTTTATCTTCCCAAACAATGATTGCACCGCCTGCACCGTCAGAAACTATTTTGCCATTGCGCTGGTTTCCGGTGAGGGCAGAAATAACTATTCCGTTTGCCGCCCATTGAAAAACTCCGGAAGAATTTATTCTTTGTGCATAAACATCATAATCAAAACCGCCTCGTTTATCCTGCCAGATAATGATGGCTCCACCTGATCCATCAGGAATCAATCGAGCGCCTTTTTGTGTGAACGCTGCTGTGCAGATGGCAACCCCTCCGGCTGTCCATGTGGTTGCACCATTTCCGTTAATATGCTGTGCGTAAATATCCCAGGTTCCGCCAATAGAATCTTCCCACACCACAATCGCTCCTCCTGATCCGTCTGTTGTTATCTTAACATTTTTCTGCTGACCGGCTTTCACTATGACCGGAACTCCGTTCACAGCCCATTTTATATTTCCGGATGAATCAATCCGCTGTGCGAAAATATCTTTGTTGCCGTTGGTGGAATCATCCCATGCAATAATTACTCCGCCTATTCCATCTTCAACAGTTGATGGATTGGTTTGATCTGCAGCGGTAGTGCAGATGGATGTACCGTTGGATGTCCATTTCACAAATCCTGAAGCATCTATCCGCTGCGAAAATATATCAGAACGAATGAGATTGTTTCTGAAATCAACCCATGTAATAATCGCACCTCCTTTTGAATCAGATGTCATGCTGATATTTTTCTGATCGTTTGCGGAAATGCAGACAGGAGTATTAATGGCTGAACTGAAATTCCATTGAGAAAAAGAATTCATCGTTATACTTGAAACAGCAATAGAAGAGAAAAGAATTTTTTTCATAAAAAATTTTACTAAAGTTACTGTTTTCCTGACTATAATATCAATAAAAAACACTGCCCAACAGCCATGAAGCTGTTGAACCATATTAAAATCTGATTAATTAATCTCCCGTTTCACACTCGCATCCGTCATCGTCATCACCATCCTGATGGTTGCCTTGCTGGTTGTCTTCATCCACTTCTTCTTTCTGAAAGTTTCCATTGTTGTCGAAAAAATCCAGCGCGTCTTTTCCTCTGCTGTTGAACCTGGCGGCATATCCCTTGTCATCTTTGTTGAACCAGTTGGTTACAGCAATGCCTGGATGTTTGTCAGAAAATGCTTTGGTAACCGCAGCAGGAACTGCATCGGCAGAAACGGTTGCACAGGTTTTGTGTTTTTTGCCCATGCCTAACTTTTCGCAGGAAGCAAAAAGCAGGACAGCAACTGAAATGATTAATAGTTTTTTCATGATAAGTGTTTTTGTTGAATAATGGTTTCAAAAGCATTAAAACTAAACAATAGTACTACTATATTCTGTATTAATTCTGAATTTATTTCCAGAAGCTGGGGAAGAAATATGAACCAAGTAACAAGACCAAAGTCTCAAGCAGCAAGTACCAAGAAACAGCGGATGTTGTATTTCTTGGGACTTTGGACTTGGGACTTGGAATTTGGGGTTTTGGAGTCGACAACTTCGCACGGACAAACAAAACGTGGGGCGCATTTGCTAACATGAACTGTGGTGCTGAGCGTTACAGCACATGCTTCTCGGCATGATACGAAGAGCGCACTAAGGGATTGCTTTCAACAAACAGGAATCCCATCTTTAAACCAATCTCTTTATACGTTGCAAATTTATCAGGATGAATAAATTCTGCCACAGGCAAATGCTGTTTGCTGGGTTGCAGGTATTGCCCCAGCGTGAGCACATCCGCTTTCGCATTCCGCAAATCAATCATTGATTCCAGAACCTCTTCTTCGGTTTCTCCCAAGCCAAGCATGATTCCGGATTTTGTTCTCAATCCAAATTCTTTTGCCGCGCGCAGAACATCCAGACTTCTGTCATACTTCGCCTGAACGCGCACTTGCTTGGTCAGTCTTCTCACCGTTTCAATGTTGTGAGAAAGAATTTCCGGGCGTTCAACAAAAACCCTCTCCATATTTTCTTTTATCCCTTTGAAATCAGGAATAAGGGTTTCGAATTTTGTCTGCGGAGAAATTCTTCTTACAGCGCGGATGGTTTCAGCCCAGATGAAAGAACCTCCATCGGTCAGATCATCTCTGTCCACCGAAGTGATGACGCAATGTTTTACGTTCATCAGCTTCACAGAGTTTGCAACACGCATGGGTTCTTCTTTGTCCACTGCGCCAGGTTTGCCGGTTGCCACTGCACAGAATCCGCAAGAGCGCGTGCACACATTTCCAAGAATCATAAAGGTGGCAGTGCCCGCACTCCAGCATTCGCCCATGTTCGGGCAGTTGCCGCTTTCACATATCGTATGAAGCTTGTGCGTGTCAACTAACTTGCGAACGTGCAAATAATTTTCTCCTGCGGGAAGTTTAACTCTGAGCCAGTCGGGTTTCTTCAGGCGGGGTTCGGCTGTTGATTCCATCGAAGTACGAATAAAATACGAAGTTACAAACTACGAAAACTATTTATTGATATTTACTATTCTTTTGAACTTAACTCCCTCTTTGGTAAAATTAATGAGTATGCTTAACTTCAAGTCGGAAAGTTTGAGATAATTTAAAACCTGCTCAATATGGGTTTTAGAAAAATTACCATCTTTCTTTAATTCTACTATCACTTTATCGTCAACACAAAAGTCAAGAATTCCCTTTCCTACAATTTCATCTTTGAACTTTAATAAATAGCCAACTTGTTCAGCATATTTTATTTCCTTTCTTTTAAGGGAAATCGCAAATGCTCTTTGATATATTTTCTCCAAATGACCAGGACCTAATTCGTCAAATACTTCATACGCACATCCTACAATCTGATAACTCAACTCAGGAAAAACTAAATCATCTCTTCTTACAGGCGGTTTCATCTATTGTTCGTACTTCGTAGGTTCGTAAATGATTCGTACTTCGGTGGGTTAAAACCATTTCTTACCGAACATGATGTTCAGGTACACATTTACAAATACCTGATTGTTCTTCGCATTCGCCATGATGGGAATTGTTTTGTAAAAAGCATCCACCGTCATTCCTAATTCAAGAAGCTTTATGTCATCATCTAAATTGGAATGCTCAAAACTTAATCCGAGTTTAAAAAATCCACCGGGAAAAAAATTCATTTCACTAAACCCATGAAAATATCCTGCACGTCCAATAATATAATTAGGTGTATGCAGGGGATTCGTAGGATCATACCTCTCCGTGGTGATATTTCCAAAAGGCGGATTAACAAGGTCTTGATGCCATATATTCAGATAAACAGGTTTTGCTAAAGCAATGGAATGACCAACAAGTGTCAGTAATCTCAGTTCCACTCCGCGCCTGTCGCTTTTTCCTGTAATCACTTTATGATAGCCATATCCTCCGCGTAAAACAGTTACGGCAAATTGTTTTCCGTAAAAATATCCCTTGGTTCCGATGTCAGGCACTTCAATTTTTATTTCTTTTGGATGCCTCATGCTCACGATTTCTGCCTCCAGAATCCGTTTTTTGTATCCTGTAATGTGTTTGCATCTGCGATAATTTATGCCCCATCCGGCAGAGTGGAGGAGTGCACCAAATTCCTGCTCATTGCGATAGAGCAATTGAACATCATCGTTCTGTTTTGTGGTTGGAGTAATTCCTGTGGCGATTTCCTGGGCGGAAAGGGTGCAGGCAAAAAGAAAAAAAAGAAATATGAGCGAAAGGTTTTTCATTTCAAAACTTCTTAGCAAATGTACAAAACCATATGGATTAATAATACATTTGTCCGGCAAAAATCAATCCACCATGCATACATCAGAAGTTCTTTACAAAGGTGAACTCCGCACCATTTGCACTCATATAAAATCAGGACAGCAGATAATTACGGATGCCCCTGCTGATAATAACGGCAAAGGCGAAGCATTTTCTCCAACCGACTTGCTGGCTACATCGCTTGGCACCTGCATGCTCACGGTTATGGGAATTGTTGCCAGAAGACATAATATCAATATGGATCAAACCAAAGTTGAAATCCTGAAGGTGATGGCAGAAAATCCAAGGAGGGTTTCAGAAATCTGTGTCGATATGTTTTTTCCAACCAATAACTTTACAACAAAAGAAAAAGATTTGCTGGAACATGCAGCAATTACCTGCCCGGTTGCAAAAAGTTTACATTCTGATATAAAACAAAAAACCCGCTTTCATTACTGAAAGCGGGTAAAATAGTATTAGAAAGAATTAAACAGATTTTTCAGTCTTTGCATTGGTATCTGCCTTTCCATAAGCCGGACACAGTTCATGGCTTTTGCAGGAAGAGAGGATTAATGCGAAAAGAGCGATGGTGGCGATGAATGCGAGGACTTTCTTCATGGTTTACTTAGTGTTGTTTAATGTTTTGATTTTGATTAATTGTGTAATTGCAATCTTCGTACCAAATCTTAACTTGAAAGCAAAAGTAGTGTTTTTCTGAAAATGAGCAAAATTTTTTGTTTCCATTTTTATTAACAGAAATGCAGACTTGTTAGTTTTGCGCTCTATTACGACAGCATGAATGAAAAGGTTACAATAAATCCAACAATTGATGAGAGTTGGAAAGAAATTCTTTCAACAGAGTTTCAAAGTGATTATTTCAAAGCACTTAAAGAGTTCATTATTGAAGAGCGAAAGCAATACATTATCTATCCCCCTGCTTCCCGAATTTTTGCTTCTTTTAACTATACTCCTTTTGGTAAAGTGAAAGTCGTAATCATAGGACAAGACCCTTATCATGGTGAAAAACAGGCTAATGGATTGTGCTTTTCTGTAAGCAATGGAATCCAACAACCTCCCTCTTTACAGAATATTTTCAAAGAAATCAATGCGGATTTGAGTATCCCGATACCGAAATCAGGCAATCTTGAACCTTGGGCAAAGCAAGGAGTATTGCTCCTTAACGCAACATTAACTGTTCGGGCAAATCAGGCGGGCTCTCATCAAAAACAGGGATGGGAAAATTTTACAGATGCGGTGATTCGTGCATTGTCGGACAAAAGAAAAGGGCTTGTATTTATTTTATGGGGGAAATTCGCGCAAGCAAAAGAAATATTGATAGATCAGTCGAAACATCATATTCTGAAAGCTCCGCATCCTTCTCCTTTTTCAGTTCATTCAGGATTTTTCGGCTGTAAGCATTTTTCAAAGACAAATGAATTGCTAAAAAAGGAAGGATTGGAAGAGATTGACTGGAGAATAGAATAAACTATTTCTTTCCGCACATTTCCAGTGCTGCATCAATATACCAGTATAAATCTTTAGGATGGTTATTTATACTGGTTAGTTCACGCATCTTTCCCAGACGGACAATTATCATATTCTCATCAGGAATCATAATAATGTATTGACCAAGGATTCCGCGTGCGTAAAAAATAGTATGTCCTTTATATTCCGGCATGAGCCACCAGGAATAACCGTATCGATTGTTCTTTTCATTTCCATCCAATGTTGGCGCGGGCTGAATGGATTCCAGAACATATTTTTCAGGAACAACTTGGGTTGTATCCCATCTTCCGCTGTCGAGATATAATTTACCGATTCGTGCAAAATCACGCGCGTTGGAATTGAAACAGCAAAATGCTTTTTCATCTCCGTCTTTGTGGTCTAAACTCCAGTAAGCATCGTATTCCGCTTCAACGGGCTTCCATAATTTTTCAGAAGCGTAATCGCTTACGCTCATTCCAACCGCTTTGCTGAGAACAAAACCGAGCAATTGTGTGTTGCCGCTGAGGTATTCAAGCTGTTTTCCGGGTTCGCCTACAGCATCATATTTGAAAATTAACTTCCGCAAATCATCTCCGTAATAAGCTTCCGCTGCAAAGCCGATAGGGTTGATATAACTTTCGTCAAAATTAATTCCTGAACTCATTGTGACCAAATGCCGAAGCGTGATTTTGCTTTTGCCTCCTTCTTTGTATTCAGGGAGAAAATCTCCGACAGCTTCATCCAGCGATTTTATTTTCCCTTCTTCTATCGCAATGCCGACCAGAATGCTGATAAAAGTTTTCGCCATGGAAAATGAACTGGTGTGGGAAGTATCGCTGTAGCCGTCCCAGTATTCCTCATGCCGGATGGAATCATCTTTAATAACAAGGTAGGCGATGGTTTTCATCCGCTCCATGTCGCTTAAGTATTGCGAAGGGATTTTTGATGTGTTATAATCTTTGCCCAGCGCCCATTCGTGAGTTGTTCCTGCTTTTACAGTTCGATTATCAAAAATTTTGTACTCATCAATGCCTGCTGTGACTCTGCCTTTCAGATACGTGTTGCTGAATCCTTTGATAAGATAGGGTTTCCATATCACCAGAATAGCAATTAAAATCACAAGAGAAATCAGAAGCCATTTGAAAAACTTTTTTAGGATTTTGAGGAAACGTTTCATTTTACTTATTCATTTTTCTTTCTTTCCAAATTAAATACACAACAACAATAACGAAGATAATAATTAGCACAAACATCTTAACATCTGTATCATATTTAAAAAACAAATTTCCCATGATTACAGAGATTTACACAATTTCACATTCAAATACCTGAGCGAAATATTTTTTTACTTTTTCCTTCACTTCTTTCATATTTATTTCTCTGCCGAGTTCTTTTTGCATGGAAGTAACTGCTTTGTCTTGTATTCCACAGGGGATAATGTTATTGAAATAACTTAAATCAGAATTCACGTTGAAAGCAAATCCGTGCATGGTTACCCATCTTGAAGTGCGTACACCCAGCGCACAGATTTTTCTTGCCTTCGCTGGATTTTTCCAGTCAAGCCAAACACCTGTGAGTCCTTCAATCCTTCCTGATTCAATTCCGTAATCCTTCAGTGTGAGAATGATTGTTTCTTCTAAATAGCGGAGGTATTTGTGAATGTCTGTAAAAAAATTATCCAGATCTAAAATGGGATAACCTACAATTTGTCCGGGACCGTGATAGGTAATATCTCCTCCGCGGTTTATTTTGTAGTAAGTCGCGTTTTTATTTTTCAGCTGAGTTTCATTCAGCAATAAATTTTTTTCATCTCCGCTTTTTCCGAGTGTGTATACGTGGGGATGTTCGCAGAAAAGAAAATAGTTGGGAGTCAGGAGCTGGGAGTCGGGAGAAAGAATTCTGTTCTGTGATTTTATAGAAATGGTTTCAGTAAGAAGTTTTTCCTGATAATCCCAGCATTCTTTGTAGTCAATCAAACCTAAATCACGGAAGAGAACCTGAGCCCCTCTCCGCCTCTCCCCCAAGGGGAGAGAGTAAACCGAGTTTGTTGTATCCGTTGTATTCATTTTTCTCCCTTCCCTTAGGGAAGGGTTGGGGATGAGCTTCTTATATTTTGGAAAGATGTCCCTTGAGATGCTCGATCACTTTTATTTCCATGGCGTCCACTCCTTTTATTTCAGAAAGAAGGACAGACGCCCAGTCAATCAGGTGAATGAAGTAAATCGCTTTTTCAATCTGCGATTTTCCTTTTGACCAGACTTCAGTTATATAGGGCGTATATTTTTTAATTACTTCTTTATTTATCTCTATGCGCACGTTGTTTCGTGCGTACTCATCCTTATCGCGAAGAATAATCACTGAAACCCGTTCGCTGCCGCTTGCCCAGCCTACCAGTTCGTTATGATTCATTTCAGGAATCACATGATGCCCGCACAGGATTTTCGAGTTCTCGTTCAATTGCTGGCGGAAACGGATGGCAACACCTTCAAAATAAGTGGTGGTATAAACGATGGGGGTTTTGCCATGAATTTTTTCCGCGACTTGCTTTGCTTCTGAAATAATATTTGCTTTTTCAGTTTCAATCAGTTCAATAGCGGACTTTAACTGCGCTTTGAATTTGTTCGAGATGATTCCGAAATGCGAGAGGATAAAAAACTGCTGTGTGAGCGAATAACCCAGACAAGCACGCGGAGGATTTCCTCCGGGAATCAAAATTAAATCAAGTTTTTTCTTCTTTGCAATTTCAGCAACCTTTCCGCCTGAAGTAATACAAATAATTTTTGCTTTTCTTTTCAGAGCGAGATGCAGGCAGTTTAAAGTTTCTTCCGTATCTCCGCTGTAGGAAGAAATAATCACAAGCGTATTTTGATTAACAAACTTCGGAATGAAATATCCTTTTCCCACTGTAATGGGAACAGTGGCTTCCATCGCTACTAACTCGCTTACAATTGTTCCTCCGATTCCCGATCCGCCAAGTCCTGCAATAAAAACATTAGAAATCTTTTTAGGTTTGGAAAGTTTCGCTTCTTCTCCAAAATGAATCGCTTCGCGGAGCTGGTTAGGAAATTTTTTAATCAGTGTTTTCATCCGTAATAAAATGGAATGCGAATATACAAACAAAAGAAACGGAATGATGGAAGAATGGAATGTTGGATTGAAATACAAAACTCATTCTTCCATCATTCCATCCTTCCAATCTTCCCTCCTATTAACGCACAAAATAATCCGAATCAAAAATTTTGTTCTCGTTATTTACATATAGGGAATATGTAAATCCCTTCTGAATGGAATAGGAGCCAACTTCTCCGTTCTTATTCACCGCAAGATAGCCCACCTGAAATTTTTTGTAATCATATTTCTTCGTTATGCGCTGAATGGCTTCTTCACAAGCTTGTTGCGGAGTTTTTCCCTGACGCATTAATTCAACTACTAGAAACGAGCCGAGCGTTTTCATCACGAACTCGCCTACTCCTGTGGCGCAGGCACCTCCCACTTCATTATCGCAAAACATTCCCGCACCAATGATAGGAGAATCTCCAACGCGTCCGTGCATTTTGTAGGAAAGCCCGCTGGTGGTGCAGGCGCCCGAAACATTATTATCCTTATCCAGCGCAAGCATACCGATGGTATCGTGATTTTCAAAATTCACAATCGGTTCGTACTTGGAAGTTTTTTTCCATTCCTCCCATGCCTGTTTTGATTTTTCTGTGAGAAGATTTTCTTTTTTGAATCCGTTATCAATCGCGAACTTGAATGCGCCTTCACCGCTCAGCATCACATGCGGAGTTTTCTCCATCACTTTTCTCGCAACGGAAATCGGATGCATGATGTTTTCCAGAAAGCATACAGAGCCAGCGTTTCCGCTTTTATCCATGATGCAGGCATCCAGCGTAACATGCCCGTCACGGTCGGGCAAACCGCCAAGACCAACGCTGTTGTTTTCAGGGTCCGCTTCAGGAACATGCACGCCTGCTTCCACTCCGTCAAGCGCGGTTCCGTCTTTCTGAATGGATTGCCACGCTGCTTCTGTCGCGCCTAAATTATTCCAAGTCGCAATCACGAGAGGAAATTGCGGATTAAGGATTTGGGAATTGGGATTTGGGATTTTAAATCCTGAATCCTTATTCCTAAATCCTAAATTGAACAATGCTCCCGCACCCACCGCAAGCGATGACTTAATGAGAAATTCTTTTCTTGTTGACATACTTTATTTATAATATTATTCAATAATAATTTTTCCCGTGCCGATAACTTCTGTTGAGTCGGAAAACTTATAAAAATAAATCCCGCTCGCGAGGTTTCCTCGCGTAATCAGTAAACGGTTATCGGTAAACAGTAAACGTCTGACTTCTCTCCCGAATACATCATACAGTTTAAACTCTAACTTGGAACTTGGAACTTGGGACTTGAAACTTGAGACTTCAATAGTGGCTTCTGTGCTGAAGGGATTTGGAAAAATATTTATTTCAGATTTTGAGTTTTGGAAATCATTTACTCCATTTGTAAAGCAAAGTGTTGTTTCAATTCCTCCGCTTCCTGTTTGCGCAGCAAGATTTCCAATTATTCCACCTGATGAAACTTGTGTGGCAGGATTGGTAGTTAAAATTGTTGGAGTAGTTGTGATGGTATTAGGATTAGTTTCATTACATCCACTGTTTCCATTTGAATCTGTTTTGATTAAGTAAAGATCATAACTCCCAACTCCAAAACTATTAGTCCAACCTGTAATAACCAATCCCCCATCATTCGTTTTCTGAAAGGAAAAGCCTTCATCATCAACTGAACCTCCAAAAGTCTTTGACCAAGATAAAGTGCCATCAGAAATTGTTTTTACAAGATAAAAATTATGAGGACCTCCCCCAAAACTAGAAGTATAGCCACCAATAAAAAATCCTCCATCATTGGCTTGCAGAATTGATTTTCCATAATCAGGTTTGGTTCCTCCAAATGTTTTTGACCATTGTAAAGTTCCATCTGAATCGGTTTTTATCAGATAGACATCACCATTTCCTGAAGAAGGCGGAGAAGTAGTACCGCCAATAATAAATCCTCCATCGTTGGTTTGCTGAATGGAATTTCCAAGATCATTAGTAGAAGATTCTCCAAAAGTTTTCGACCATTGCAAATTGCCGTCTGAAGTCATCTTTATAAGATAGGCATCACCATATCCGATTCCATAACTTACTGTTTCTCCGCTTGCAATAAATCCTCCATCATTAGTTTGAGAAACAGAATATCCATAGTCAGGATATGTTCCGCCAAAAGTTTTCGCCCATTCTAATGAACCATTAGAAGAAGTCTTTATAATATAAATATCTTCATTTATTAATCCAAAACTTTTTGTTGTTCCAATAAGAATAAAACCTCCATCATTGGTTTTCTGAACGGAGGAGCAAAAATCATCCCCTGCTCCGCCAAAAGTTTTTGTCCATTGTGGAGTTCCGTCAGAAGCGACCTTTAAAAGATAAAAATCATTATTTCCTGCTCCGAAACTAGTCGTAGTTCCAGCAATAATAAATCCTTCATCATTGGTTTGTTGAATGGAATACCCATCGTCATTATTTGTTCCACCAAAAGTTTTTGTCCATTGCAATGTACCATCGGAGGAGATCTTTATCAAATAGACATCTTCATTGCCTGCTCCAAAACTACGTATCCCTCCAGTAATAATAAATCCACTATCATTAGTTTCTTGAGCGGAATATCCAACATCATAAGCAGTTCCTCCATATGCTTTCTGAAAAGTAATTTGCGCTTGAGAATGCTTCGCTACGCTCAGCGTGGCAAGGAATATGAAAAAGATTTTTTTCATTAACCAAATGTAAGGAAAAATCCGCGCACCTGTCCCCCTCTGGAGGGGGCGCACACGAAGTGGCGGGGGAGGAGTTAGTGATTGAATACTCTATCCTCCCCCTGCCCCCTCCAAAGGGGGATAAACAGCCATCAATCCCCATCCGTCAATTCATGCCACGGAAAGTTTGTATTGTATCCCGGAATCTCCCAGAAGAACTTTCCGCGCTTCTTGTCGTAATTGCCGATCTCGTTCATGGTGTCGCAGTCATATAATCTTCCGTTCACCATAGTATATTTTACGCTTTCAGAATTCTTGATATCATCCAGCGGATTCTTGTCAAGGATAATTAAGTCGGCAAGTTTTCCTTTCTCCAGCGAGCCGATTTCTTTTTCCATGCCGAGATAAATTGCTCCGTTGATAGTGGCGCATTGCAGCGCCTGCATGTTTGTCATTCCTCCCTGCTGTAAATTCCAAAGTTCCCAGTGCGCGCCAATTCCGTTAAGTTGTCCGTGCGCGCCTAAATTTATTTTAACTCCCGCATCAGCCAGTTTTTTGCACGATTGTGAAACAAGCATGTAACCATTTTTATATTCTTCTTCGGGAATCATAGTGCGGTGGCGTGCTTTCGTGTCAATCACATTTCTAGGAGTGAATTTCAACTGGCGTTCTTTTTCCCAGATGTTCGTGTGCTGATACCAATACGTTTCTCCGCTCATGGCTCCATAGCAAACGATGAGCGTGGGCGTGTACTGAGTTTTGCTTTTGCTCCAGAGTTGCACCACATCATTATATAAGGTAGCGATGGGAAGATTGTGTTCCACGCCCGTGTGCCCGTCCAGAATGTGCGTGAGGTTGTAAAAATATGTTGAGCCGCCTTCGGGAACAACCTGTATTCCTAATTGCTTTGCCGCTGTTATAACTTGTTGTCGTTGTTCTCTTCTCGGCTGATTGTAACTTTTTACAGAGAACGCACCGAAAGCTTTTGTCCTCACGATGGCGGATTTTGCATTTTCCAGAGAATTTATCACCGCTTTAAAATCTCCGTCAGCGCCATAGAGAATAGTTCCGGTTGAAAAAATTCTTGGTCCAGTCATGATTCCTGCTTTCACCATTTCGCTCTGAGAGAAAACCATTTCGGTGTTGGAAGAAGGATCATGCGTTGTTGTTACTCCGTAAGCGAGATTGGAAAAGTATGTCCATTCTTTCTGAGGAGAAAGTCCTTGCCGGAAAGTCCACAAGTGCGCGTGCACATCAATCATTCCTGGCATGATTGTTTTTCCTGTCATGTCCATAACCTTTGCTCCCGGGGGAATCTGAACTTTGTCAGAAGCGCCAATGTCAGTGATTTTATTTTCTGTCACGATGATGGTTCCATTCTCAATCACATCGCTTCCGTTGTTCATCGTGATAATACGTGCTCCTTTAAATGCGGTGGTTCCTTTCGGCTTGTCAGAGTCGAGAACGAGATTTACTTTTATTCCTGTTGTATCCATGTGAAGAACGCTGTCGGGCAATCCTCTGATGAAACCGAAACGGTTGCTTAAATCAGTGGTAAAATATTCTTCTCCCAATGTCCAGTGAACTTTCATTCCGTTCGCGCTCCAGTGAATGTTGATGCCTGCATCTTTTGCAATTTGTGTTACAGGAACAGATTCCATTTTAGCAGAGATATCCTGTGTTTTTCCAACCTGTGGCATGGACGCGATATACACTTTGAAAAGTTCGCAATAGGCAATCCAGTTGTTATCAGGACTTACCACAAAGTTGTTAGTGTATTTGGAAGTGAAATGTGTGCGTACATCCTTTCCATTGAGGTCACAGCTCTTTAAAGCAAAGTTTTCATCCTTGCCTTCTCCGTTTGACTGAAAGAAAATCCTTTTTCCGTCTTTAGAAAAACGAGGATCGCTTCCTTCTTTAATGACGAGGATTGGTTTTCCTCCGGAACTTGGCATAATATAAATTCCCGGATTCACGCAGAAAGTATTTCCCTGCTGGTTGTTGCCTTCTTCTTTTTGATAGGCAATCCATTTTCCATCGGGAGAATAGCGTGGCGTACGGAAAATTCCTTTTTCGATGGAGAGTTTTGTTGTCTTCTTGTCTAGGATAGACATTTTCATAATCGCTCCGCTTCCTTCATCGCTCCATGTTACATAAACAACTTCTTTTCCATCGGGGGAGAAGTAAGGTTCGAATTCAAAATCTTTTGTTTTTGGTGAGCTATTTGTGTTGACAACAGCTCCTGTAAGTTGATAAAGATCTCCATTTGGTAATTCTTTTTTCCAGATACTTCCGACTGCGTTGAACAAAATATATTTTTCATCAGGAGAAGTAACGCAATTGCGGATGGTTTTCACAGTGAACTTATCAGGCGCAACGAGATTTTCAAAATGAAGCGCGTCATAAATTTTCTGTTTCACTTTAACAGAAAATGGGATTTCAGTAGCGGTAGCAGGATTGTAAGCTGCTCCTAAAGTCAGTTTCCAGATTTTTCCTTGTGCCCAGATAATGATATTGGAATTGTCAAGCCACTGAAAACCGGTGTATGGACCAAAGATCGCCCACGCTTCCGACTGGTCTTTGCTGAGTTTGTCATAGACTGGATATTCTTCTCCTGTTTCTAAATTTCTCAGATACAAAACTGTTTTCTCGTGAACTCTTCTTACAAACGCAAGTGTTTTTCCGTCTTTAGAAATCTGCGGACGCATCGCACTGCCCGGGCCTCCCGTAACAGTTTCTGTTTCTCCTTTTTCAAAATTGTATCGCTTGATAACGTATATCTGATTGTTCGGGTCTTTGTTGTACTGAAACATTCCGCCCGGATACATGTCCTCGCTGTAGTAAACATATTTTCCATCGGGAGAAACGCAGGGCTCACCAACATCCTGCTGGTCATTTTTTCTTTTTGTAATCTGAATTCCTTCTCCGCCTGTGTAATGATACATCCACAATTCTCCTGCACCCAACGAACGGGTAGAGGTGAAATGTTTTTTTACGATGAGATAATTCCCCTGCCCGACTTCGCCATTCAGGCGGGCATCAGGCATCCACACTGCATTATTTGTCAGACGGAAATTTTCTTTGGTAATTTGTTTTGGCTCAGAGCCATCGCGATTCATCATCCAGATATTGTCTCCGCCCGCTGCATCGCTTCCGAAAGAAATTTTCTTTCCGTCAGGAGAATATCTCGGCTGTACATCCATTGAATGATCTCCGCGCAAAAGTTTTGCTTCTCCGCCTGTAATCGGCATGGAATAAATATCACCGAGCATATCAAAAACAATTTCTTTTCCATCGGGAGAAACATCTAAGCTCATCCATGTTCCTTCGGTGGTGGTGAACTCCACTTCCTTGAAAGTTCCGGGAGGATTGAGTACATCCCATTTTTTATCGTCTTTCTTTTTGGTGGTGTCTTTGGGAGTTAACTTTGTTTGAGCGAAAGAAAATGTGCTCAGCATGACAAAAAGGAGGAGAAGAATTTTTTTCATAGGAATATAATAAGATTGTAAAAGTAAAAATTATGTTGAGTGTGGTTTTATTTATTCCTTTCCCTTCGGGAAGGGTTGGGTTAGGGACGGGCTTTTTATTACTTCAGTTGCTGAAGGCGCAACATAAGTTGATTTGCTTTTTCTTTTTCTCCGACTGCATTGTAAGCCATGGAGAGATTGTTTATGACATCTTTGTTATTCGGATTGTTTTTTAAATACCTCTCATAATAAGGAATGGCTTTCTGAGGGTTCCCGCCCATATGATAAATCAAACCTGTTTTGAAACTTACATCCATAAAATCAGGTTCGGTTTCATACATGCGTAAAAAATAGCTGAGCGCGTTCTGATAATCTTTTCGTGAGAGATAAACCGTAGCGAGATTGTAAAGAGAATTTCTGTGCTTGGGATTTATTTCTAACGCGCGCTGGTATGCTTTCACCGCTTCATCCACTTTTCCGAGATTGCTCAGTGAAACTCCGTAATTATACCAGTCGGCTTCTACCTTATCATATATGGCAAGTCCTTTCTGATAATAGATGACTGCATTCTGCAAATGAATATTCTTTTTCTCTTTGTCGGTTTCTTTTTCACCGGCAAGAACACTTTCCCATGCGAAAGTTGTGTTGGTGCGGTACGAGTTCGGGCAATCTTCAACTCCTTTTGCGAAGAGAGTCAAATTGTTTTTCCAATCTTTGGTGCGTGAAAAAGTTTTGTAAGAAAATAAAACAAGAATAATTGCAAGAGGAATAGTTCTTATGCTGAAGGATTCAATCTTCAGAAGTTTTATCAAAGCAAATGCCAGCATAATGCAGAATGCTAATGACGGAGTAAATAAAAACCGTTCTGCCATTGTGGAACCGATGAGAACAAAAATGTTTGAGCTGACGGATAATCCAATTAAATAAAACAAAATGCAGAAGGAAAACAGTAGTGAGTAGTGAGCAGTGAGTATTGCTATTTTTCTTTTGAATAATACTGCAACTGCGAATATTCCGAGTGCAACATAAATCAAAACAGAAACAATCGCCATTGGGTTTCCAAATCCAACAAGAGGGATCTGATTGTAGCCATAATCCCAGCAAAGCGGATGAGGCAAGAAAAGAAGTTTCAGATAGTTAAGTAGAGTAACTGAGATGGTTGCATATCGCTCATCAAGAGATTGCGCGCCAGCAAGAGCATTGTTGATGAGCGCAACTCCTTCAGGTGATTTATCCAGCGCGGAATTTCTGGCAAGGAAATAAATTGCAATGGCAAAAACATAAACTCCTAAGAGTATTAAAATGTTTTTCCGTGATGATAAAGTAAAAAAGTAAAGTGCAAGCGGAATTATTAAAATAAATGTCGCAGCACTTTCTTTGGAAAAAAGGGCACACAGAAAAAATAGAAAAGAAATTACTAAAAATTTGTTGGATGATGTCTCTGAGAATTTTATCGAGAACAAAAGTCCAAGCGAACAAAACAGCAAGCTCAGAATTTCATCAGCGCTTTTGATGTTGGCAGTAACTTCCGTATGAATCGGGTGCGCAGCAAAAAGCAAAACAGTAATAAAAGGAAGAAGGGGGTGATAATCTTTCAGGAGTTTCTTCAGTAAAATAAAAATCACAACGCACAGAATAGCATAGAGTAAAATCTGAACAAAATGATAGGCAGAAGAATTGTCTTTGAAAAAGCTCCATTCAATTGCAAATAAAGTCATCGTTAATGGACGATATGTTCCGAAATTTTCTTTTGTGCTTCCGTAAACGGAGGATTGTCCGAACAATTCTTTAATTCCTGCAAATCCTTTCTTCACAGTTTCGTGATTGGAAATAACTGCGCCATCGTCCATCACAAATCCGTGATGAAGCGTGTTAGAATAGAGGAGGAAAGCGAAAATAAAAATGACAAACGAAAACCATTTATCAGTTTTCTTCCCAATCCGCAAAATGACGGACTCCGTAACTTTGCTCGGAGAAGAAATATTTTTTTCTGGTTTCGTTTTTTGCTTCGCCATAGTCAACTATCAGCGAAAATAAGAAATGAATTATGACAAAAGAGTTTTTCAAATTTGTTAATATCTCAAAGCACTTAACGTCAAATTTTCATTAAGTTTACCCACCAAAATTCATTATGGGAATCGCATCACTTATTCTTCTTGCCGTTTGTGGAGCAGGTTTCTGTGCAATGGGTATTTTGATATCCAAGTGGGTTGCTCCGACTTCTAAGAATGCTTCAAAACTCGAAGCTTACGAGTGTGGTGTTCCTGCCGAAAGCGGTTCATGGGTACAATATAATGTTGGATATTATTTGTTCGCGCTTATCTTTTTGATTTTTGATGTGGAAATAGTTTTTCTATTTCCATGGGCAGTAGTACTGCGCGAAGTAGGAACGGTAGCATTTGTTGAGATATTGGTTTTTGTTTTCATACTTTTTCTCGGGTTATTATATGCATGGAAGAAAGGCGCTCTTAAATGGGAATAATGAACAGCAAGTTGGCAGTAAGCAGTAGACAATTGGCAAGAAATACAAAATGACAGAAGAGAAAACACAAGAAGCAATAAAAAATTTCCCGGGACAGGTTCACAACCTGCCAGGTGGAGGAAACATTGTGATGTCAACAATAGAAGGCGTTGCAAACTGGTCTCGCTCCAATTCGCTTTGGCCGCTTGTGTTCGGAACAAGCTGCTGTGCGATTGAAATGATGTCTGCTGCTTCTGCAAGACATGACTGGTCACGTTTTGGTTTTGAAGTGGCACGCGCAACTCCTCGTCAGGCGGATTTAATTATTTGCGCTGGAACAATCGTTTACAAAATGGCTCCCGTTCTCAAAAGATTGTATGATCAGATGGCGGATCCGAAATATGTAATTGCCATGGGCGCTTGTACTATTTCTGGCGGACCGTTCTTCTATAATTCTTATTCGGTGGTGCGCGGAGTTGATCATGTGATTCCTGTGGATGTTTACATAGCGGGTTGTCCTCCGAGACCGGAAGCGCTGTTACACGCGCTGATTACTTTGCAGGAAAAAATTCGCGGTGGCGGACCGAGAGAAAAAATAAATATCTGAAGCCCCACCCCAACCCTCCCCGTTAGGGAGGAAGAAGGTAAAGGCAAAAAGACAAAAATGAATTGCAACAAAAATAATAATCATCACAAGTCCTCCCCGATTGGGAGGATTTAGGAGGAGCTTTGTATTATGACAAACGAAGAATTAAAAGCATTCATTACCGCTCACACTTCTGAAGCTGTCTTTGAAGAGACGCAATACCTCAATGTAATTGTTCCTGCAGAAAAATTTTATGCACTTGCGAAACATCTTCGCAATGCTGATTACGATTATTTGATTTGTATTACAGGAATTGACTGGAAAGATCATTTTATTGTTGCGTATCATTTACAATGCAGAAAAACAAAACATGTTTTTGTTTTGAAAGCAAAAATTGCTGACAGAGTAAATCCATCTGTAGATACCGTTTGTGATATATGGAGAACAGCAGAACTTCACGAACGTGAAGTATTTGATTTGTTCGGAATAAAATTTAATAATCATCCTGATCTTAGAAGATTATTCCTCGATGATACATGGGGATTTCCGCTGCGAAAAGATTATGTGGATGATGTAACGATTGTACAGCTTTGAAGCAGAACGAAGACATACACGAACTGCTGGAATCCAAAGAAGAGGATTTCATTGTAAATATTGGTCCGCAGCATCCATCAACGCATGGCGTGTTGCATTTGAAAGTGAAGCTGCAGGGAGAAACGGTGCTGGATGTTGTGCCGCATTTGGGTTACATTCACCGCTCGATTGAGAAAATGTGCGAGGCGAGCACCTACCGGAATTTTATTTACCTCACGAGCCGGATGGATTATCTATCTGCGCACATGAACAATCAGGCATGCGCGATGGCGGTGGAAAAAGGAATGGTTCTCGAAATTCCTGCGCGTGCAAAAGCGATTCGTCTTTTGATGTCTGAACTTACCCGTATTGCTTCGCATACGCTTTGGTGGGGAGCGCTTGGATTGGATCTTGGCGCAACTACTCCTTTCTTCATCAGTTTTCGCGACCGCGAAGAGATCATGGATATTTTTGAAGAGACCTGCGGAGCGCGTCTCACGATGAATTACAGTGTGCCGGGTGGTGTGATGTACGATATTCATCCGAACTTTCAAAAACGCGTTCTCACGTTCCTTGCTAATTTCAAAAAACATCTTCCGGAATATGATCAGTTGCTCACGGGAAATGTAATTTTTGAAAACAGAACAAAAGGAGTTGGCTATCTTTCGCCTGAAGATGCAATTTCATACGGATGTACTGGTCCTGTTGCCCGCGGTTCAGGCGTGAGTTCTGATATTCGCAAATGGTTTCCATACGATGGATACGAAGGAGTTCAGTTTGAAGAAATTCTTGAAACAGGTGGAGATTGCTATTCAAGATATAAAGTTCGTATGAGAGAAATGAGAGAGTCAGTAAAAATTATTGAGCAGGTAATAAATAATATTCCCGATGGAGATTTTCAGGCAAAGACAAAAGCGGTGCTCAAACTTCCGAAGGGAGAATTTTATTCGCGTGTGGAAACTGCGCGCGGAGAATTGGGTGTGTACATCGTCAGCGATGGAAGCATGAAACCGTACAGAATAAAATTTCGTTCACCGAATTTTTCAAACCTCTCTGCGCTCAAGAATATGGCGGTTGGTGGGAAGATTGGCGACTTGGTTGCAATAATGGCAACATTGGATTTGGTAATTCCGGATATAGATAGATAAAAAGCCCATCCCCAACCCTTCCCCAAGGGAAGGGAGATGAGCAAGAAACAAAATGAAAACAAATACAAATAAAATAAATTCTCTCCCCTTGGGGGAGAGTTAGAGAGGGGCTCTATGTTATACGACTTCACATATCTCACAGCTAAAATCCACAACTGGCTTTTTGCTCATTGCAGTCCTTTCTGGACAATGATGCTGGAGTTTATTATTGTTGGAGTGTGCGTACTTGGCATTTGTGTTTTGCTGGCAATACTATTTGTTTATATGGAACGGAAAGTTGCCGCGTTCATGCAAATTCGTCTTGGTCCCAATCGCGTTGGACCCAAAGGAATATTTCAGGCAGTTGCGGATGTTCTTAAACTTGTACTGAAGGAAGGATTTTCTCCCAGAACTTCTGATAAATTTTTATTCAACTTCGCGCCTTTTATCGTAATAACAGTAGCCATGCTTGCCCTTGCTCCCATTCCTTTTGCAAAAGGATTGCAGATGTATGACATCAACATTGGAGTGTTTTATATTTCTGCTGTTTCATCTATTTCTGTGATTGGAATTCTCATGGCAGGCTGGGCGAGTAACAGTAAATATTCTTTGCTCGGTGCTATGAGAAGTGGTGCGCAGATTGTCAGTTATGAATTATCTGCGGGACTTTCTATCATCATTATTGTGGCGCTTGCAGGAAGCATGAGCTTGAACGATATTGTTGAGAGCCAGCGTACAGGTTGGTGGATATTCAAAGGACATGTTCCTGCCATCATTGCTTTCGTAATTTTTATCATAGCAGGAACTGCCGAACTTAACCGCGCGCCTTTCGATATGGCAGAAGCAGAATCTGAACTTACTGCGGGATTTCATACAGAATATACCGGAATGCGTTTCGCCATGTTCTTTATGGCAGAATATGTGAACATGTTTACGGTATGTGCAATTGGCGCAACTTTATTTCTTGGCGGATGGATGCCATTTCATGTCGGGCATTTGGAAACATTTAATCACATTATGGATTTTGTTCCACCTATCGTTTGGTTCTTCGGAAAAACTTTTTTTCTAATATTCGTCATCATGTGGTTCAGGTGGACTTTTCCGCGTTTGCGAATAGACCAGCTTCTAACGCTTGAATGGAAGTATTTGATGCCGGTAAGTCTGGTGAATATGATTTTAGTTGCACTAATAGTAATTATGGGCTGGCATTTTTAATATGCAATACTTAGTAACATACATAGGATCAATTTTTCGGGCGCTCAACTCGCTGCGCAAAGGCATGAAACTGACCGGATATTATTTTACACATCACAAAAACATAGTTACACAACAATATCCCGAGAACAGAAAAGAAATGTTTATCGGTGAACGTTTTCGAGGAGAAGTTATTCTTACCCACGATGCAAACAACGAGCACCGCTGCACAGGTTGTTCCGCCTGCGAGATAGCGTGTCCGAATGGCACAATCAGAATCATCAGCAAGTTTGAAATTGTCCCTGAAACTCAGAAAAAGAAAAAAGCTATTGATGAGTTTGTCTATCATCTGGGCATGTGTACGTTCTGCAATCTCTGCATTATCGCCTGTCCGACCGATGCGATTGTTATGTCACATGATTTTGAACATAGCACATACGATAGAAAGCCGTTAAATAAAATTTTAAATAAACCCGGTTCTAAATTGATGAAAGGCGTTGAAGAATAAATAATATGAGCCATTTTTTTCTATATCTTATATCTGTAATGATTCTTGTGTTTGGAGTACTTACTGTGACTTCTCATAAGATATTCCGCGCAGCGATTTATTTACTGTTCGCGCTTATTAATGTGGCAGCGTTGTATTTTTATCTTCAGTATGAATTTATTGCTGCTGTTCAGATTGTGGTTTACGTAGGCGGAATTGTTGTGCTGATAATATTTTCACTTTTCCTTACACACCGCGTGGGTTCAGATCTTCCTGCTCCTTCTTATTTGAAAATGTTTTTTACGTTTCTCGCTGTATTGTTTGGATTCGGGTTTGCATATTTTCTGCTACTCGCGCATGAATTTTCTGAAACAGCAATAATTGGTTCATCAATAAGCATGCATTCAATAGGTAAAGCAATGCTGAATTACGGTGAAGGCGGATTTGTTTTGCCATTTGAAGTGGTAAGTATTTTATTGTTAGCTGCATTAGTTGGAAGTATTGCAATTGCTATGAAAACAAAACCAAAAGCTTGATGAATGAAATGAAATTCATATTGCTCGTAAGTTTCGCACTCTTTTTCATTGGAGCGTATGGATTTCTTACGCGTAGAAATATGATCACTATGCTTATGGCGGTGGAACTTATGCTCAATGCCGTGAATATAAATTTTGTAGTGTTCAATAAATATTTGTTTGCTGATAAATTAGACGGACTCTTCTTTACGATTTTTATTATCACCATTGCTGCTGCTGAAGCAGCTGTGGCAATTGCAATAATTATTAACCTGTACAGAAAATTTAAATCAATTGACGAAGACGATATTGATACTTTGAAATGGTAAAAAGCCCCTCTCTAACTCTCCCCCAAGGGGAGAGAACAAGAAGAAGGCAAAAACAAATGAACAACAATAACCATAAAAATAAAAAGTCCTTCCCTTGGGGAAGGATTTAGGATGGGCTCGATGGTAAATTTTTCTTACATATCATTTGTCTTGATTATACCTTTGGTGGTATTTCTTATCACGGGATTATTCGGGAAAAAATTTCAGCAGTTATCCGGAATTCTTGGAACAGTTGGAATGTTGGCTGCCGCTGGACTTTCTTATTTTGCCGCATACCAATATTTCATTGCTGGTGAAAGAGTAGATGGAATTTACCCGACCATTATCGCATTCAAACAAACCTGGTTAAATTTTTCTCCAACCCTCAGCATTGATTTTGGAATCATGCTTGACCCGATTTCTGCCATGATGCTTGTGGTAGTCACTACGGTTTCCCTGATGGTTCATCTCTATAGCATTGGTTACATGCATGGAGAAGAAAGATATTCAACTTACTATGCGTTTCTTTCTCTTTTCAGTTTTTCGATGCTTGGATTAGTAGTTTCAACAAATATTTTCCAGATGTATATGTTCTGGGAACTTGTAGGAGTTTCATCTTTCTTGCTCGTAGGATTTTATTTCACCAAACCTTCCGCAGTCGCAGCAGCGAAAAAAGCATTCATCGTCACGCGCTTTGCTGATTTAGGATTTCTCGCTGGAATTTTAATTCTTTCCTATTACAGCGAGTCGTTGGATTTTCAAACTATCATTCACCGCATGATGGATTACAACGGAACTATCTTCCTGAATGCGAACGCAGCTTCCTTCATGGGAATTTCAGCGCTCACTTGGGCGCTGTGTTTGATTTTCATAGGTGGTGCAGGCAAATCCGCGATGTTCCCGCTACATATCTGGCTTCCGGATGCGATGGAAGGACCCACTCCTGTTTCAGCACTCATCCACGCAGCAACGATGGTAGTGGCGGGTGTTTTTCTTGTAGCAAGATTATTTCCGGTCTATTCGCAAATTCCTGCAGCGCTTGATGTGGTGATGTATGTGGGAGCGTTCTCCGCGTTCTTCGCAGCGGCTATCGCCTGCACACAAACAGATATAAAACGCGTGCTCGCCTATTCAACTATTTCGCAAATAGGTTACATGATGTTCGCGCTTGGAGTTTCCGGATATTGGGGCGAACACGGACTTGGATTTTCTGCTTCCATGTTTCATTTGTTCACGCATGCGATGTTCAAGGCATTACTTTTTCTTGGAGTTGGCGCAGTGATTCATTATGTTCACTCTAACGAAATGGAAGATATGGGCTGTCTCAGAAAGAAAATGCCGGTGACGAATGCTGTGTTTCTCATAGCATGTCTTGCTATTTCTGGCGTGCCGCCTCTTTCAGGATTTTTTTCCAAAGAAGAAATTCTCACTGCTGCATTTCATCACAATAAAATAATTTATCTGGCTGGACTGGCTACTGCTTGTCTCACGGCATTTTACATGTTCCGTTTGTATCTGAGCATTTTCTGGAATAAGCCGTATCAAGAACACGAACATGATTCACACAAAAGCGAAGCCCCTTTCACTATGAAATTTCCGCTATTGATTCTCGCCATAGCGACTCTTATTGCAGGTTTCATCCCTTTCAGCAAATATATTTCTGCAGACGGAACTTCCTTTGAATCCGAATTTCATTTAACTCCTGCCATTATTGCTGTGACTGCTGGGCTGATTGGAATTTTTACTGCAATCATTCTTTATGCAAAGCAAAACGACAAGTCGGAAAAAATTTCATCTGCACTGGGAAGTATTTACCATTCTATCTATAGGAAATTCTATGTAGATGAATTGTATTTATTCGTTACTAAAAAAATAATTTTCAAATTTGTTGCTGCTCCTGCTGCTTGGATTGATAAAAATATTGTGGATGGATTTATGAATTTGCTTTCTGTGACGACAGAAAATATTTCTGATGGAATAAAAGAAGTGCAGTCTGGAAAGATTGCAGATTATGTGATGTGGTTTTTTGCAGGAGCAATTTTATTATCAGCGTTAGTAATTTTTGCATGGTAAGATGATTTTGTCATTACTCATATTAATCCCTGCTCTCACACTGGCTGGAATGTTTCTTGTCAAAAGAAAAGACGTGCGCATTGTCGCGTTTGTTGGTTCGTTGTTACAATTAGGACTTTCTCTTTTTCTTTTGCTCTCTTATATGAATGAAAGAAAAATTGGAAATGTTTCTGCGCTTCTCTTTGAATCAAATCATGTCTGGTTTTCTCAATGGAATATTAATTATCACATCGGCATTGACGGCATTTCTATCGCGATGATCTTACTTACATCGGTTGTTCTTTTCGCAGGCGTTCTTGTTTCATGGAATATTGAATATCAGCCGAGAGAATTTTTCTTTCTTCTCGTTATGCTTGCGATGGGTGCTTTTGGTTTTTTTATTTCTGTAGATTTATTCACGCAGTTTTTCTTTTTTGAATTGGCGGTCGTCCCAAAATATCTTCTCATCGCTATTTGGGGAAGCGGCAAAAAAGAATATTCCGCTATGAAATTGGTGCTGATGCTGATGGGTGGCTCTGCGCTCGTGCTGATTGGAATTTTGAGTTTGTATTATTTCTCAGTTCAAGCGGGAACCCCGACTTTTTCTTTAATGGAAATTTCTAAACTTGGCTTGTCTCCGGAAAAACAAATATTTGTCTTTCCATTTTTATTTATCGGATTTGGTGTGTTGAGCGCATTGTTCCCGTTTCACACTTGGGCACCTGACGGACATTCTTCTGCGCCTACTGCTGCTTCCATGTTCCTCGCGGGAATTTCTATGAAGCTGGGCGGATACGGATGTTTGCGTGTTGCGACAGTTCTTCTTCCCGATGCTGCAAGAGAATATTCCACTTACATTATTATTCTCGCCTGCATAGGAATTTTATACGGAGCATTCGTTACACTGAAACAGCGTGACATAAAACTGATGAATGCATATTCTTCGGTGAGCCACTGCGGATTTGTTTTGCTTGGCATTGGTATGCTCACAAAAACCGCGATGACCGGTGCAGTTTTGCAAATGGTTTCTCACGGAGTGATGACGGCTCTTTTCTTCGCTGTCATCGGCATGATCTACGAGCGTTCGCATACGCGCATGGGAGATGAAATGGGCGGACTGCTCAGGGTAATGCCGTTTCTCGGAACTGTATTTATCATTGCAGGATTAACTTCTCTCGGGCTTCCCGGTTTCAGCGGGTTCGTTGCCGAAGCAACTGTGTTTGTCGGTTCATGGCAAGTGGCGGATTTTTTTCATCGCTCGGCAACAATTATTGCGACTGCTTCCATTGTTGTAACGGCAGTTTATATTTTGCGTGCTGTTGGAATTTCTCTTTGGGGACCAATCACGAAAAAAGAATTTGAAAAACTTTCAGATGCTGCTTGGAATGAAAAATTAGCTTCAGGAATTTTAGTTGTATCAATTGTAATTATGGGAACGATGCCGTTGTGGCTGTCGGATTTAATTTCAAAAACAACAGAAACTTTATTTGGAACTGTGATAAAATGAGTTTATTGAATTACATATCATTGATGCGTTTTGAAGTTGCTTCGCTCGGTGTGATCATATTGCTTTTGCTTATGAAAATTTTCTCAGAGAAACTGAATGTGTCATTGATTCTTGGATTTGTAAATTTCTGCCTGCTTGTTATTGTTGCGTCCGGATTTATTGGTCATCCTCATGGAAGCGCATTCGGAGGAATGTTTTTGGATGACGGCACACTAATGCTTGAAAAATCAATTATTACATTCGCAACTCTGCTTATTTCTTTACAAGCACACAACTGGCTGAAGAAGCACGAGAGTTATGTAGAGTTTTATCTTTTGCTGTTTTCCATTCTCAACGGAATGTATTTCATG
Organism: Bacteroidota bacterium; assembly: GCA_016213405.1. Classification (NCBI taxonomy): domain Bacteria; kingdom Pseudomonadati; phylum Bacteroidota; species Bacteroidota bacterium. Next base: position 93,067 of record JACRAM010000125.1, on the reverse strand, counting down.
ATTTCATCGGGAAACTTTTTGATGTTCTATCTTGGCCTTGAAATGGCGACTATTCCTCTTACTGCGCTCGTTGCTTTTGATTTCAACCGAATACGTTCGGCAGAAAGTGCAGGCAAAATGATTTTATCCTCTGCGTTTTCATCAGCGATATTGCTTTTTGGTTTGTCGTTACTGTACGGAATGACTGGCTCACTAAGTTTTGCAGAAGTGGCAATGAATTTTTCTTCTTCTCCATTGATGATGTTCTCACTCGTTTTTATTTTCGTTGGCTTTGCTTTTAAAATTTCTATAGTGCCATTTCACCTATGGACAGCCGATGTCTATGAAGGTTCACCCGTTGCTATTACTTCGTTTTTGTCTGTCGTTTCAAAAGGAGCTTCGGTATTTATTTTCATGACCATTCTTTATAAAGTTTTTCCATTGGCTCAGGAAACGTGGGTTCACATTCTTGTTTTACTTTCTGTCATTACGATGACGATCGGAAATCTTTTCGCCATCCGTCAAACAAACATCAAACGCTTTCTCGCATTTTCATCTATCACACAGGCAGGATATATTCTCATTGGCGTTGCTTCTGCTTCCGCGCTGTCAATGGCTTCGGTGATTTATTTTCTGCTCATTTACGCTTTCTCGAATATTGGTGCGTTCACGGTTGTGGCTTTGATTTCGAACAGGACAGGCAAAGAAAATATAGATGATTATAAAGGACTTTATAAAACGAATCCTCTTCTGAGCGTTGCGTTGCTTCTCGCTGTGTTTTCTCTGGCAGGAATTCCTCCCACGGCAGGATTTTTCGGAAAATTATTTTTACTCACTTCCGGTGCGTCTGCCGGATTAATAACGCTCATCATCATTGCTTCATTGAATATGATTATTTCACTTTACTATTATCTGAGAATCGCGAAAGCAATGTTTGTAGACAAAAATGAAACTCCGATAGAAAAATTCATCAGCGATACTCCGGCAAAAATTGCTTTGGTAATTTGCGTGGCAGGAATTCTTGTTACCGGGTTTATCAGTTTTATTTTTGAATATATCCACTCACTTAGTTTTGGATTATGAACAAATTGAACAAAGAAGGACATATTGTGGAAGAGTTGAATGACATTCGCTGTTCCATCGTGGAAAAAAATGTTTCTCCTGAGCGTGTTGGGTTTCTGAAAAAACTTTTGGAGCATAATGGGTTCACTGTAATGATTTCTCCTACTCCTCCGCCTCCGGCAAAAAAACCTGTTGCCCCCTCCCAGCCTCCTCCATTAGGGGAGGAGAAAAAAACTCAAGTCCTTCCCAACGGGGAGGATTTAGGTGCGACTCGCACTCCACCAAATACTTTTACAGTAGGCGTTACAACTATTTCTTTTCACCCTATGCTTGCTATTTACGAACGTTCATTTTACACGCAAGAAGGAAAACCGGCTTCTATCGCTTACTGGAATCAGGAAAAGGAAAATGAAGATGAGTTATACTGGATGAGAAGGCAGAAATAGATTTCCCTTTCCGAAAAACAATTATCTTTATAAAATTATTTTATGAAAAAAATGCCAAAAGAAATTTCTATACTTGAAACGAAAGAGCATCCTTCTTACACTGCTTTTTTCCGGAGTGATGGTATAGTCCATTTTGAGATGAAGGATGTTGAAGACTACACAGTGGAAATTCTCAAAGAACAAATTCAATTTTTATCAGAGAAGAGCAAGGGAAAGAAATTTCCCTTGATGCTGACATTTGCCTCTTATCATGGACCGAATGAGGAAAGTATGAAATACGCTGCTAAAGAAGGAAATTTAAAATATGCAAAAGCTATTGCAGTGGTTGTGGATTCTCTCGCATCACGACTTAGAAGCAATTTTTATTTAATTTTTTTTAGACCTGAAACACCTACAAAACTTTTTAATTCGAAAGAAGAAGCCATCAAATGGTTGAAAAAATATTTGTGATTTTTGTTCGATAGTATTTTATTTTACAAAAAACCATCAAATGAAAAATACGTGCGACTTTCCTGCTTTCACCGCCTCCCGGATTCAAGATAATTTTATTCACATTGAAATGAAGAGGATAAAGAAACTAACTTCTTCTGATGTTGCGCAGATGTATGATTGTTTCCGAAGGGGCGGGGATGGAAAAGGTGTCTTTGCACTCGTTTCTTTTAAAGGATACATTCCGATGAGCGATGATGCCATGGCTGAAGCAAGGAAACCGGAAAATCAGAAACATGTCAGAGCCACTGCTTACGTCATCAGGTCGGCTGCATTCCGAATCGCAATAAAGTTTTTCATGAACTTTTCAAAACCTAAACATCCGCTTAATATTTTCGGAACAAAAATTGCAGCGCTTGCATGGCTTGAGCAAATGCAAAAAGAGATTGCTTAGAATAATTGCTTCAGCGCATTAAGAGTTACTTCTAATTGTTTATCGTCAAAGTCAAGGTGAGTGACAAAACGAACCATCTTTTTTCCGAACGCAATTCCTTTCACGCCCTTCTCCGCAAGTTTTGCTATTAACTCGGGTGAAGTCATTGGTTCTTTCACTGTGAAGATGATGATGTTGGTCGTAACGGGAAGAAGCGAATCAACATACGGAGCGCTTTTCAATACATCAGCAATTTGTTTTGCGCGCATGTGATCTTCTTTCAAGCGTTTGATGTTATTGTCCAGTGCATAAAGTCCGGCACTTGCTATAAATCCTGCCTGACGCATTCCTCCACCGAAAACTTTTCTCACTCTTCTGGCTTTCTGAATAAACTCTTTGTTTCCAACTAAAACTGAACCCACTGGGCAACCCAATCCTTTTGAAAAACAAATGGAAACAGAATCAAAGTATTTTGCCGTTTCAGCAGGAGAATCTCCTGTTTCTGCCAGAGCATTAAAAATTCTTGCGCCATCCAGATGAAGTTTGAGATTATTTTTCTTACAGACTTCAGAAATTTCTTTTATCGAATTCAAGGAATAATAACTTCCGCCAGCTCGATTTACAGTATTCTCAAGACAAACCAAAGTCGTTCTTGGGAGCCAGTCAAAAGGAGCATTAATATTTTCAGCAACCTGTTGCGCAGAAAGTCTTCCCTGATCTCCCGGCACTAATCTTACCTGCACGCCTGAGTTAAAAGCAATTCCGCCCGCTTCATTTATATATATATGTGCGTGCGTATCGCAAATCAGTTCATCGCCCGGCTGAGTGTGCGATTTAATGGCAACTTGATTTGTCATTGTTCCAGAAGGGCAATAAACTCCGGCTTCCTTCCCGAAAAGTTTTGCAGTGCGCTCTTCAAGCAAATTCACACTTGGATCTTCCTTGAAAACATCGTCACCGACTTGAGCGTTCATCATCGCTTCAAGCATTCCTTTGGAAGGGCGGGTGACAGTATCACTTCGGAGGTCAATAAAATTTTGCATGCGCTTACTAATTACGAATGAATACGAATTTACAAATTACATTCACATAGAAATCCATTCGTATATTCGCTTTATGATTAAATCAATGACAGGCTTTGGAAAAGCGAATGTATCGCTGAGAGGTAAAAAAATATCTATTGAAGCGCGTTCAGTGAACAGCAAAGGATTGGATACGAATTTCCGTTTACCGAATATCTACCGCGAAAAAGAAACCGAACTCAGAAATTTTTTGTCGGATAAATTGAAAAGAGGGAAAGTTGATATTTCTATTTCGTCTGATAATTCTTCCGAAATAAAAACAGTTCTTCTGAATAAAACTGTCGCAAAGTCGCATTACAAAGAACTGAAATCACTTTGCAAAGAGTTAAAGCTGGATGACGCAGAGATGCTTCTGGCCATTCTACGCATGCCTGATGTTTTCAAAACGGGAAAGGAAGAGTTGAACGAAAAGGATTGGAAGCAGATTCTTTCAGGAATCGGAAAAGCAGTGAACGAGTTGGACAAGTTCAGAACTACAGAGGGAAAATCACTTGAAAAGGATTTGAGAAATCGACTAGGAATAATTGCAGAACTTCTTGGGTTTGTTGAGAAATTAGATAAAGAAAGAATTCCTTTTATAAAAGAAAAAATAAGGAAACAAGTTGCCGAACTCACCGATAAAATTGACCAAAACCGATTTGAGCAGGAAATAATTTTTTATTCTGAGAAACTTGACATTACAGAAGAAAAAGTCCGATTGAAAACACATTGTGATTATTTTCTAAAAACTATGAGTGAAAATGAGTGCGGAAGAAAATTAAATTTCATTTCTCAGGAAATCGGTAGGGAAATAAACACTATCGGTTCAAAAGCAAATGACGCAGAAATGCAAAAGATAGTTGTGCAAATGAAAGACGAACTGGAAAAAATAAAAGAGCAACTCAATAATGTTCTATGAGTGCTGGAAAACTTATAATTTTCTCCGCGCCCTCTGGCGCAGGCAAAACCACCATCGTCCATCATGTGCTGAAAAAGTTTGCTGACCAGTTGGAATTTTCTATTTCTGCATGTACTCGCACAATGCGTCCAAATGAAATTGACGGAAAGGATTATCATTTCATGTCTACTGAAGAGTTCAAACAAAAAATAAAAAAGAATGAGTTTGTAGAATGGGAAGAAGTTTATACAGGACAATTTTATGGAACATTGAAATCGGAAATAGAACGGATCTGGAATTCAGGCAAGCATGTAATTTTTGATTTAGATGTACAGGGGGGTATTAACCTGAAAAGAAAATCCGGCAGGCAGGCGTATGCAATTTTTGTAATGCCTCCTTCTGTAGAAATACTCGAACTGCGCCTCAAGCAGCGGCAAACAGAAACTCCTGAAAGTCTGGCAAAGAGAATTACAAAAGCAAAAGAAGAAATTCATGTCGCTGATCAGTTTGATAAAATTCTTGTGAATGAAAACCTGGATAAGGCATGTGCTGACGCAGAGAAGTTAGTTTCTGAATTTCTAAAAAAATGAAATCTACGAAAAACGAATCGTTACGAATTTACGAATCATGAAAGTTGGTTTGTTGTTTGGTTCTTTTAATCCTATTCATATTGGTCACATTGCTATTGCCAAGTATATGGCTGAGAATACCGATTTAGGGCAAGTCTGGCTTGTGGTTTCACCTCACAATCCTTTGAAAGAAAAAAAATCATTAGCGGACGCAAAAAAAAGATTAACTCAAGTAAGAAAATCAATTGGCAGGAATCCGAAAATCAAAGTAAGTGATATTGAGTTTGGACTTCCTCAGCCTTCTTATACAATCCATACGCTTGAGTTTCTGAACAAAAAATATTCAAAAAAAAAATTCACGCTTATCATCGGATTGGATAACCTGATTTCTTTTCACAAGTGGAAGGACTATAAAAAAATTCTAAAAAAATTCGAGGTGTATGTTTATCCTAGGAAAACTTCCTTTAATAAAAATATTCTGAGCCGATTGTGGAAATATCCGAATGTCACATTTTTTAATGCTCCCCTTATTGATGTTTCCTCCACTTTTATCCGTGAGCAGATGATGAGAAGAAAGAATGTGAAGAAATTATTAGGATGATTGTGTTTTCAGTTAATTGGAATTCCCATCCAAGTGTATTTGTAAAACAAAGACTTTCTAAATGGCTTTGCAGTATTGAAGTATTTTTTTAAAAAAGTTTTTTGTTCATTTAAGTTATTAATCGCATCATCTGTAGACTTATTTAGTGCTTTAATAAGCCCTAAAATAGTTACTTCAGGTTCTTTTATTCCATCAAGAATTAATTTTGATTCAATTAATTTTTCTTCAGCAGGTGGAATCATATTCTTTATTTCTTCATCAGATTTTTTTGGTTTAAATTGAGTATTCCTATACTGAATAAAAGCATTCAATAAATTAATCCCTTCGTTGTAAGAGACAGTAGCTGAATTGTAATCTTTTACTTTTGCATTTTGTTCTTCTGTATGCTTCTTATTATTATAATATTCAATTTCTCTTTTTATGTGTTGAAGTCTGTCAAATAATAAAGAATTTTTTACCTCATTTTTTTCTATTCGATTGCTTTCGGAAACATATCGCTCAATCTCACTTTGGCTTTCATACAATTTTAAGGTGTCAGTGAAATTAAAAGATGATTTTTTGTTATCAACCTGTGTTTTTCCATCATAGAAATTCTGATGAGTAACTGGAGAGTTTAGAAATTGCCATAGTGGGTCAAATGGCATGTGAGATTTTATTAGTTGTTCGGGTTTTGTTTTGTAATAATAATTATTGACTTGCTTAATAAATTTTCCATTCTCAACATAACCAGAGCCCCATGTAGGGTCAAAGAAAAACCAGGCAGAATCAATTTGTGCGCCACACCATGCATGAGGAATGAATCCAACGAATCCATTTTGTTTTGTGTAACCAGTTATTACGAATGATTTGATGTTTGTTTTATTTGCAATATCATTAAACAGTTCTGCATAATGCATGCAAATTCCTTTTTTGTTTTTTAAAATATTATTAATTATTTCACTTTTGCTTTGGTAAAAATTAATAGCAAACATATTATCAATATCATATTGTATGTTCTTTGCAATCCAAATAAAAATTGCCCTTGATTTATCTTTATTGTTGGTGAATTTTGAATTGATATAGTTGGCAATTCCTTGGGAAGATTGAGTAAGTGAATCGGGAATTTGCAGAGCAAGCTTATCAACTTTTGAAAAATCTTGAGAGTGTAATGTGGAAAGAGAACAAGTCAATAGAATCAAAAAATATTTGAGTTTCATTCTAAAAAAAATTAACATTACGCCTGCACCAAGCTCAGTATAGATTCAAACAAAAATTTTCCGTCAGTATTTCCAAGTTCAATGTCTGAGGCGCGCTCGGGATGAGGCATCATGCCGAAAACATTTTTCTTTTCGTTACAAACGCCTGCGATATTTTCTATTGAGCCATTGGGATTGGATTCATCGGTAATATTTCCTTGCTCATCGCAGTATCGAAAAAGAATTTGTCCACTTGCATTCATCTTTTTCAGTGATTCAGTGTCGTTGAAATAATTCCCTTCACCGTGCGCGATAGGAATTTTCAGGGCTTTGTCTTTTGGAATGGAAGAAGTAACAAGTGTATCGGTGTTCTGTGCTTTAATGAAAACATTTTTGCAATGAAATTTTCTGTCTGAGTTATGAAGAAGTGCGCCTGGAAGCAATCTCGCTTCACATAAAATCTGGAAACCGTTGCACACGCCAAATACATATCCGCCTTTATCGGCAAACTCCTGCACCTTCTCCATAATAGGAGAAAAACGAGCTATCGCTCCCGAGCGCAAATAATCTCCGTAAGAGAATCCGCCCGGAAGAATCACCATATCGCAGTTCTGAAGGTTTGTTTCTTTGTGCCAGAGTTCAACTACATCCTGCCTCATGATTTTCCGCAAGACATAAATCATATCCTGATCGCAGTTAGAACCCGGGAATATTACAACGCCAAATTTCATAGACAAATTTAATTAATAAACTGGTTGAGAAATACAGAAATAATTAACAATAAAAAAAGTAAATCAGCCATCCATTGTTTCTTGACAAACAAAAGAAAACTTGAAAAGAAAACCGTGAACGGAACAGAAAGAAAGGAAAGATAGGCGATTGAATAGGCGGGTGCAATAAAAATGGAAACAAATGCAAGTAGGAAAAAATACATCAACAGAAAAAGATTGCTTCGCGTGCGCACCGTTCCTTTGCTGAGATCGGAAAGGAATCTGCCTGATGAAAAAAATAAAGCAAGAAGAAGAATTCCTATCTGCGTATATTCCGCATAAGAAAAATTCAAAGAGTTGAAAGATTTTTTAGGAGTAATCAGTGTATAGTATACCGCATCATATTCAAGCGCATCCAGTTTGCCGTTCCAGAAATAATAGAAGAAAATAAAAATCCATGGAACGATTAATCCTATAAATGAAATCACCCATTCGCGCCAAATGAAAGGGCGTAGGAGGAGGAGTCCAATCCAGAGAAGAAGGATAAAAACAATAGAAGGAATGTAAAACATAGCGCTAAGAGAAATGAATAATCCCGTGTCAAATGCCTGCGCATAGGAAGTTTCTTTTTTATACGACTGCATCAGTGTGTGAAGTGCAAAGAGCATGAAAAGATTTGTAATGACAATTGGGTGAAGAGAAAACATCTCGGGCTGAAGACTCATGAGTACCATATAAACCAGTGCTGGAAGAAAAGAATTGGAATTTATAATTTCGTTTTTCTGAATAATGTAGTTGATGAGAAGAGCTTCGCAAAAAATGAGTATGAATGAAATCAGCGTGATGAGAAAAGGAAATCCTTCAATTCCTGTGATGATTAGTTTGTAGAGCGGTGCAGAATGTTCTGTGAGTGGAACCACAGGATGAAAAAATCCGTAAGCCCACAGCGCAATCAGTGCAATCGGGAGGACGACTACAGAAAGGGATCGGTTGTGTTTTATAAATCCTATTAGCATGTTTCAGGAATCTTTTTACATTTGTTCATCTAATCCTATTACTATGTTACTATTTACATGGACTGGTTTGATGACAAAATTTCAACATTGTTTTGAGTGGTCATTTCGCATGATGGATGGTCCGAACCGCAACATGAATATTTGTTTCATCGTCATAGGAGCAATTGGCGCTATTTACTGGCTTACCCGGCAAACTAAGTACAATCAAGAAGCAGAGCAGAACGGAACTATTAAATAAAGAACTCAAGCCCATCCTAAATCCTTCCCAAAGGGAAGGACTTTAAATCAAATCCTTTCCAATATCCTTGCGATAGTACTTTCCTTCATAGTTTATTGCTTCGGCATTTGCAAAACTTTTTTGTAATGCTTCTTCCATTGTGTTTCCGTAAGAAGTAATTGCAATTACTCTTCCCCCGTTTGTTACAATTTGGGGTTGGGAGTTGGGAGTTGGGAGTTCGGATGTGCCTGCGTGAAAGGGAATGGAATCTTTTACTGATTCTAATCCGATAATTACTTTTCCTTTTTCATAATCTCCAGGATAACCGCCTGAGACAAGCATTACTGTTACGGCAGTGCGTTCGTCAAATTCAATTTTCATTTTGTCTAAAGTTTGATTAGCGACTGCTTCAAACAAATTTAAGATGTCAGATTTAATTCTTGGAAGAACCACTTCTGTTTCAGGATCGCCCATGCGACAGTTGTATTCGATTACGAAAGGTTCATCACCAACTTTAATTAGCCCGATGAAAATGAAGCCCTTGTAAACTATATTTTCTTTTTTCAGACCTTCAACAGTTGGAATGATGATTTGCTCTTCCACTTTTTTCATAAAGACCTCATCGGCAAAGGGAACAGGAGAAACTGCGCCCATGCCACCTGTGTTCAAACCTGTATCGCCTTCTCCTATACGTTTGTAATCTTTTGCTTCGGGAAGAATTTTATAACTCTTTCCATCTGAAAGGACAAAAACTGAAAGCTCAATGCCTTTCAGAAATTCTTCAATCACGACTTTGGCACTTGAAGCACCAAATCTCCCTCCTAACATTTCTTCGAGTTCTTTTTTTGCTTCTTCAATAGTGCTTGGAATAACCACGCCTTTTCCGGCTGCAAGTCCGTCTGCTTTGAGAACGTAAGGTGGGGAAAGTGTTTCAAGAAAAGAAAAAGCTTCCGAAATAGTTTCTTTGGTGAAGGTTTGATATTTAGCAGTGGGAATTCCGTACTTTATCATGAACTGTTTGGAGAAATCTTTGCTTCCTTCAAGTTGCGCGCCATCTTTTTGAGGACCAATGACAGGAATGTTTTTCAATTCATCATCCGCAAGAAAAAAATCGTGAATGCCTTTCACCAGCGGTTCTTCGGGACCGACAACTACCATATTTATTTTATTCTCAAGAACAAATTTTTTGATGGAAGGAAAATCAGCAGGGGAAATGTTTACATTTTCTCCGTAATCAGAAGTGCCTGCGTTGCCGGGTGCAATAAAGAGAGAGCCCAGTTTTTCACTTTGTGCCATTTTCCATGCAAGGGCGTGTTCGCGTCCGCCTGATCCTAATAAGAAAACGTTCATATAAAATTATTTTGGATTCAAATTTAGAAATGTATTTCTCGTAAAGACACGAGTTTAAGCAAGAAGTTTTACACGCACTAATTCATCACAACCACTTTCGTTTCTTGAAATAGAAAACCATTCCTACGGCAATGCCGATCATGACTGCCCAGAGGATGATGTAACCGTAACGGGTGTGGAGTTCGGGCATGTTGTAGGGAGATATTTGGGTGTTGAAGTTCATGCCGTAAACTCCAACGATGAAGCTGAGCGGAATGAAGATGGTGGTGATGATGGTGAGCACTTTCATGATTTCGTTCATGCGGTTGCTCACGCTGGAGAGGTAAATATCCATCATGCCGGAGAGCAGGTCGCGAAAGGTTTCTACGGTGTCTATCACGCGGATGGTGTGGTCGTAAAGGTCGCGCAGAAAAAGGCGCGTGGCTTTTTTGATGAGCTTGCTTTCGCAGCGCTCGAAGTTGTTGATGAGTTCGCGCATGGGCCACACGGCTTTGCGGAGGAAAATCATTTCGCGCTTCATGGCGTGCAGGTGCTTCATGGTTTTTTTGGATGGGTCGCGGATGAGTTCTTCTTCGAGTACTTCGATGCGGTCGCCAATTTTTTCGAGGATTACAAAATATAAATCTACCACTGCGTCAATCAAACAATAGGCGAGATAATCAGCTCCCATTTTCCGTACTCTCCCTTTCCCCTGACGAATGCGTGTGCGGATGATGTCGAACGCGTCTCCGCCATCGGCTTCCTGAAAAGAGAGAACGGAATTGTTGTCGAGAAGAATGACGGACAACTGCTCGGAATGAATTTCGCCTGTGTACGAAATCATTTTCATGATGCTGGCGAGGTAGGTTTCATAATCTTCAAACTTGGGGCGCTGTTCATGGCTGGCAATGTCTTCGAGCGTGAGGGAGTGAATGCCGAACTTTTCGCCAATCTTCTGAATGAGTTCGGTGTTGTGAATGCCGTCCACATTTATCCACGAAACTTTATCCGCAACCGTTTGCGAAAGGCATTCGTCCACATCGTAAAATTCTTTTTCAAACAACTCTTTTTCGTTGAACTGCATGAGCGTGATTTTTACTTTGGCGGTTTGCTCATCGCCTGAGTAAACCACGGTGCCGGGGGGAAGACCGATTGTGTCAATAGCGGGGGACATCTACGAATACGAATTTTTACGAATGTACGAATGAAGAAAATGAAAATGAAAAGTTCAGCAATGAGTTGCGAACTGATAATTGTTAATTTAGTTTGGGCGCGCCACCGCGAGGCGCGCTGTCGGGCTATCCGCTACAATCTTTTTGCGCCTTTGTCAGTTCGAGTAGCGAAGCGTATCGAGAACTCTGGCGCAAAAAGGATTTCCGCTACTATCCCTCGCGCAAAAGAAAATTATTTCCCTTCCACCACAATCACAATCTCTCCCTTCACGGTTTTGCCGGAAAAATATTCTTTCAGTTCAGCAAGCGTTCCGCGTTTGGTTTCTTCAAACATTTTGCTGAGTTCGCGCGAAACGCTGGCTCTGCGTTCGCCACCAAAAACCTCCGCGAATTCTTCTAATGCTTTTACTAATCTAAAAGGGGATTCATAAAATATCATCGTGCGCTCTTCTTCTTTCAGTGATTCAAGTTTTGTCTTACGTCCTTTTTTCTGAGGGAGAAAGCCATTGAACACAAATGAGTCGCTTGGCAATCCGCTGTTTACCAGCGCGGGTACAAAAGCTGTCGCGCCCGGCAGACAGTCCACTTCAATTCCATTTTTGATGCACTCGCGCACGAGCAAAAAGCCGGGGTCAGAGATGGATGGTGTACCAGCATCACTCACAAGAGCAACGGTTTCTCCGTTTTTAATTTGCTCCACAATCTGCTTAACCATTTTATGTTCGTTGTGCAAATGGTGCGACTGTAATTTATTTTCAATCGAAAAATGTTTCAGTAAATTTCCCGTGTTGCGTGTGTCTTCTGCCAAAATAACTTTCACTTCTTTCAAAATGCGGAGCGCACGAATGGTGATGTCTTCGAGGTTGCCGATGGGGGTTGGGACTATGAAGAGTTTGCTCATTTGGATTTCTCCCCCTTATAAAGGGGGAAGCGAAGCAGGGGGATTTGTATTTTGATTTTCCTCAATCCAAGTTTCAATTGCTCTCACCACATTCAACATATCTTTTTTGCATTGCTGTTCAATGAATCTCAAAACACTCAATCCCATTTCATTTAAGTCTTTATCTCGTTTCAAATCTTTTTTTGTTTTAAACTGATGACTATATCCGTCCACTTCAATCACCAAATTTAATTTTTTACAGTAGAAGTCAACGATATAATCTCCCAAAGGTTTTTGTCGGTTGAATTTGTGGCCAAGCATTTTTCCTGCTTTAAGTTGATTCCAGAGAAGAATTTCTCCGAGAGTGCTGTTGTTTCTAAGTTCTCTGGAAAGTAATTTGTGGTCTTTATCATATTCAATGTAACCTATTTTCTTTTTTGCTTTCATTTGAGTCCAGAATCCCCCGCCACTTCGTGTGCGCCCCCTTTATAAGGGGGAAATTCATTTCTGCAAATAATCTGTGAACTGCAAAAGTAAATTATATACTTCTTCAAACTTAGTCAAAGGAAGAGTTTCCGGTCTGTCATAAATATCGTGATACGCTTTGATGCCTCCGAGCGTGTAGATAAAAAAAGTCTTCACGCCTGCTTCCTCGAAAAAATAATGGTCGCTATTCGCAGCTTTGCCACGAGGAGAAACAACAGGTAATAGATTTTTCTCCGAATTTATTTTTACGAGTTCATCAAATTCTTTTTTATGCTCAGTGGCGTTCACCACTTTAATGCCTTCATCGCCCGTGCCCATGATATCCATGTTCACGAGGAATTTTATCTGCTTGAGCGGAAACAGCGGGTGCTCAACATAATATTTTGAGCCGAGCAAACCGACTTCCTCTCCTCCAAATGCCATGAACGCAACAGAATATTTTGGCGGATGCTGTGAATAATATTTTGCAAGATTGAGCAGCATGGCACAACCGCTGGCGTTGTCATTTGCTCCGGGGAAGTACACATCTTTTCCCATTTGTCCGAGATGGTCATAATGCGCAGAGAAGACAATAAATGAATCGGGATATTGGATGCCTTTGATATAGCCGAGAATGTTTTGGGATTGGTAGTTGGGGTAATACTTATAATCTATTTTAATTGAAATTTTTCTAGGAGTGTTTTTTATTACATCTTTTTTTATTTCAAAGATTGTCCAATCTCTTTCGCTATTTTCTTTCATATATTCAAAACCCCAAGTTAATTTTGTTTTTATATCCAAAATAACACGAGAATCAACTTCATGTACTGCACCGGAATCAACAATAAAAGCAAATTTTTTCTCTAATTTATTTTGTGATTTCTTACCTACTTTATCCCAATAACTATCACCCTTATTTAAATAAATTATCTTTCTAGTTAAGTAAGGGCTTTTGCCTATAGACTTTACGATAAAATCTTTTCCTGGAATTAATATTTGCTTATCAAGTTTAACTTCCATATTTCCTGGAAATGTATACATCGGAAAAGAAAACCTCTGCTCAAACTCTTTCCCAATCGGTTTCAATCCAAACTTTTCAAATTCTTTTTTGATGTAATCGGCTGCAATGCTGTCTCCTTTGTTCACATAACCGCGACCATGCATGGTGGGAGAAGCAAGAGTATCAACTATTTGATGAGCGTACTTGAGAACTTCTGATTGAGAAAAAGTAAAGTGAGAAATTAAAATACTGAAGACAAATGGCAGAATACGATTTTTCATTTCGTATTTTTTAGGGATTAAGCAAAGCGCCTTTCAACCAGCTCCTTAAAATTATCCGCAATGTGGTTATCGGGTTTCCACTTATAGATTTCTTTCAGGTTGGCAATGTAGAATTCGGCTTCAGTGTTGGAAGAGAAACTATTTATCTGGTCAACGGCTACAGTATATTCTTTCATGTTGCCGTCAAACAATTCATTGATGAACTGAAACTTTTCATTGATTCCGATCACTGATTTGAGGTCAGTAATTTTATTGTGCTGGAGTTTCTCTACAACGCTTTCATCAATTTTTTTCTTCGCTGTGGTGACCTTTGGAGTTTCGATTTTTGGAGCAGGCGGGGCAGTTTCAATTTTTTCTGGTTCTGCAGGCAACGTAGATGAAAATAAATCAAGAGGTTCTGTATTTTCTTTTTCAGTTTTATCCTCAGCCACAACCACTTCCTTTGTCTCCTTTATTTCTCCATTCGTTTTCACTTCTTCGGGCAAGTGTTTAAGCAGAATCACCATTTCATAGAGATGTGAGACATCCGTCAGCAAAGAATCAGCGTCAGAAGTGTTGGTTCGTATGCGTTCGGCAAGATCTTGAATTTCTTTTATGAGGTGCTCTCTTTCCATTTAAAGTGTGAACGCTTTTTGTTTAGATTTGTTGTGATAAAAATACGATAAAGTTTAATCCAATAAATTCTTCTTTCTCCCATCATGTTTCCTGAAAATCATACCAACCCGCGCAAAGGATGGATTGAGGTCATCAGCGGAAGTATGTTTTCCGGCAAGACGGAAGAACTCATCCGCAGAATCAGGCGCGCGCAGATTGCGAAACAGAAAGTAGAGATCTACAAACCTATTATCGATAATCGATACTCAAAAGAAAAAGTGGTGTCGCACGATGCCAATGAAATTCATTCCGTGCCGGTTGCTTCTTCTTCAGAAATTTTGAAACGAATGAAAGATGCAGATGTGATTGCGATTGACGAAGTTCAGTTTTTTGATTTAGGTGTTGTGGATGTCTGCGTTACGCTGGCGAATAAAGGAATTCGTGTTATCACAGCAGGGCTTGATAAAGATTATCTGGGAAAACCTTTCGGACCGATGCCCGCGCTGATGGCGAGTGCGGAATACGTGACGAAAGTTCACGCAGTATGCATGCGTTGCGGTGCGCTCGCGAATTTTTCTCATCGCATTTCAGAAGATGATTCGTTGATTGTGCTCGGAGAAAAAAATAATTACGAGCCGTTGTGCCGGGAATGTTTTAATAAATCAGCTCCGTAGGAACGAACTATTTATAAAAAAGGAATTCAAAAGAAAATGTAGTCCCGTATGGACGACCTGTAAAATGCCGAACACATACACGCAAATTTATATTCACATTGTTTTTACAGTTCAGGGAAGACAAAACCTGATTTCAGAATCTCATCGAGAGGAATTGCAGAAATATATTACAGGAATAGTTCAGAACCGTGAACAAAAATTAATTGCCATTTATTGCATGCCCGACCACATTCATATTTTTGTAGGATTTAAACCCGTGATGAGCATTTCGGATTTGGTTCGTGAAATAAAAGCAGTGTCTTCAAAATTTATCAATGATAAAAGATGGATTAAAGGCAAATTCAACTGGCAGGAAGGTTATGGAGCTTTTTCTCATTCACATTCTCAGATTGATTCTGTTGTGAAGTATATTCGCAATCAGAAAGAACATCATGGAGCGAAATCATTTAAGGAAGAATATTTGGAAATGCTGAACAACAATGATGTGAAATATGATGATAAATATTTATTTGAATGGATAGAATAACAACAGGTCGTCCCGATGGGACTCCAATTGGATACATTCGTTTTTCTACAAACAGTTCGTCCCTATGGGACGAAACGAAAAAATAAAAACTTGTATTACTTCGCAAAAGATATAGCAAGAATTCTTGGAGGAACGTTCAGCGGAAATGGAAATCCTGATGCACAGATTCGTCATTTGCTGATTGACAGCCGGAGCATTTCCTCTCCTGAAACTTCCCTCTTCTTCGCGCTAAAAAGCGAGCGCAATGACGGACATAAATTTATTGGTGACGCCTACAAGAAACGAGTTCGGAACTTTGTTGTGGCTTCGCTCCCTTCTCCTGTAGGAGAAGAGCGAGGGGATGAGGTCTATCCGGAAGCGAATTTCATTCTTGTAAAAGATACTTTATCCGCGCTTCAGCATTTGTCGGCAAATCATCGAAAGAAATTTAACATTCCAGTTATCGGAATTACCGGAAGCAACGGAAAAACGATTGTCAAGGAATGGCTTTATCATCTTTTGCAGGAAGATAAAAGCGTGGTGCGAAGCCCGAAAAGTTATAATTCCCAGGTAGGAGTTCCGCTTTCGGTCTGGCTTACGAGCGAGGAACACAACATCGCCCTCTTTGAAGCGGGAATTTCCAAGCCTGATGAAATGGAAAACCTGGAGCCGATAATCTCTCCAACTGTCGGGCTCTTAACAAATATCGGGCAGGCGCACGATGAAAATTTTCTGAATCCGAAACAAAAAATTCGCGAGAAGCTGAAACTGTTTGTGCACTCAAATACTTTGATTTATAACCGTGACAATCTCGAGCTCAACGAAGAAATTATTTCCAACCCTGTCATCAAAAAAATAAATCTCTTTACATGGTCCAGAAAATCAAAAGCGAATCTTCAGGTAGGAAAAGTTACCAAAGATGGAAGTGAAACCGAACTTCAGGGTGTTTATAACAATGAGTTCATCCGGATCAGAATTCCTTTTACGGATGAAGCCAGCATTGAGAATGCCATTCATTGCTGGGCGGTGATGCTGCTTCTTGGCTATCAGAATAAAATTATTGCCGAACGAATGACTCGCCTGAGTCCCGTTGCAATGCGACTGGAACTGAAAGAAGGAATTAATAATTGTTCTGTCATCAACGACAGCTACAATTCTGATTTAGGTTCGCTTGCTATTGCACTGGATTTTCTGAATCAGCAAAAGCAATATCCCAAGCGCACTTTAATTCTATCGGATATTTTTCAAAGCGGAAAAAATGAAGATGAACTTTACAAAGAAGTAGCGCAACTTGTAAAAGAAAAAGGTATCAATAAGATTTTCGGAATCGGTGAAGCAATTTCCCGACAGCAAAAACAATTTGAAACAGAGAAAATATTTTTCAAAACAACGGATGAATTTCTTTCACAGTACAGCGGAAATTTATTTTCCAACGAAACTATTCTGCTAAAAGGCGCACGAGCATTTAGTTTCGAAAAGATATCGCAGGTTCTTCAGCAGAAAGCGCACGAAACCGTTCTTGAAATAAATCTCAACGCACTCATTCACAACCTGAATTATTATCGCTCCAAACTCGCGCCCGGAACGCAGATGATGGCGATGGTGAAGGCATTCTCCTATGGAAGCGGAGGTTTTGAGATTGCGAATATTCTTCAGCACCATCATGTGGATTATCTCGCGGTGGCATATGCCGATGAAGGAATTGAACTTCACAAAGCAGGAATCACCGTGCCGATTATGGTGATGAATCCCGAAGAAGCGAGTTATGACGCAATGATTAAAAATGATTTGGAGCCTGAAATTTTTTCTTTTCGCGTGCTGAAACTTTTTGAAGACGCAGTAAGCCGTTCAGGAAGAAAAGATTCTCCGTACCCGATACATTTGAAATTAGACACAGGAATGCACCGCCTCGGCTTCGAAGAAAAAGAAGTGAACGAACTCGCAGTGAGAATCGGCAACAGCAAATTTCTGGAAGTGCGCTCGGTATTTTCTCATCTCGCAGGAAGCGATGAATCCGCACACGATGAATTCACGCGTCAGCAAATAAAAAAATTCGGAGAGATGAGCGAAGTGATTCGTTCGCGGTTTGATTACCCCATTCTTCGTCACATATTAAATTCTGCAGGCATAGTACGCTTTCCGGGCGCGCAATTTGAAATGGTTCGGCTCGGAATCGGTTTATACGGAATTGGTGCCAACGAAACCGAGCAGGCGCAACTGAAAAATGTTTCCACGCTTAAGACAACCATTTCGCAGATAAAAAATATTCCCGCAGGAGAATCGGTGGGTTACAGCCGGAAATTCATAGCGAAAAAAGAAATGCGCATCGCCACCGTTCCCATCGGCTACGCAGACGGGCTCAGCAGGCGCCTCAGCAACGGAAAAGGAAAAATGATTATCGTCCCGAAGGGATCCATTCGGACAGGCAAGCCCGCGCCCATTACCGGAAATGTTTGCATGGACATGTGCATGCTCGATATTTCCGCCATTCAATGCTCCGAGGGAGATGAAGTAATTGTTTTCGGTGAGCAAAATCCCATCTCGCTCATCGCAAAAGATATGGACACAATCCCCTACGAAGTGTTCACCGGAATTTCACGAAGAGTGAAGCGCGTTTATTTTCACGAGTAAATATTTGTTGTACAGATAACAGATTTATACAGATTTACAAATGGCTGTTATCTGAAAATCTGAAAAGTATCCGTTATCTGTACCCCATTGTATTTTTATTTGGGCGTTCCCGCGAAGCGCGGTCGCGCTTTCCGTTCCAATCTTTTTTGCGAAGCGCAAAAAAGGATTTTCACTGCAATCGCTAACGCAAACAGCCAACATGTCACTCCTACGGAGTTAGAATGATGATGAAACTTTTTTCTATAATCAGACCACCCCTTCGGGGTTAACTTGAATTGAAAAATATTTTTGTATTGAACCCCAAAGGGGTGAACTATTTATAGAAGCACAGATAAATAGAAATTAAAACTCCGTAGGAGTGACATGTGATTAGTTTACCCCTCACGCAAACAGCCAATTGATATTATCCTGGCCATATGCCTTTATTGCTTTCATAATATTTAATATTTCGTTCCTTATTTATCTCATCTTGGCGGTCAACACATCCTTTTTCAGATGTTTTAATAACATATGAAACTATTATTCCCCAAAAGAAGGGAATAAGAACTATCAATACTGAATAAACTAAATAGATTACTACTATGACCCAAACTAATCTCATAATTAATATTTCACAACAAATTTGTATAGATTAAAATCCTTCTTCTTCATTTCCTTTTCAATCTCTTTCTGCAATTTTTTCTTGTCCACATCTTTCATTCGCTTGTTCCGTATTAGTTTAAATGCTTTTTCTGTCACGAGAAATAATTTTTTGTCGTTGCTGTGGCTGGCGTGTTCGTCAATCTTATTTATAATTTCTTCAATTCCCTTTTCTTCGGTTGCTACTGCTTTTATTACAGGAGTTGTCCAGTTACTTTTTTCTCTGCTGTGAACTAACTGCTCCACATTTTTTGCAAACCCTTCCGCATTCGGCTGGTCGCTTTTGTTAATCACAAAAATATCCCCTATCTCCATAATGCCTGATTTCAGCGTTTGCACTTCATCTCCATAGCCGGGCACGAGAACCAGAACGGTGGTATCGGCAAGCCCTGCAATTTCTACTTCGCTTTGTCCAACCCCAACGGTTTCTATAAATACATAATCAAATGCCCCCTCTAACTCCCCCCAAGGGGGAGAACTTGCGCGTGCAACTCCCTTCCCTTGGGGAAGGGTTAGGGATGGGCTACCGAACGCTCTCAGGACATCTATCACCTCAATTGTTTTTGCTGAAAGTCCGCCCAGCGAACCGCGTGTAGCCAGCGAGCGAATGAATACTTTTTCATTCGTGAAATGCTCAGCCATTCTTAACCTGTCGCAAAGCAAAGAGCCGTAATTGAAAGGAGAAGTCGGGTCAATGGCAATCACCCCGATTCTTTTTCCTTTATCTGTAAGTTTTTTGAGAATTGCATTGATGAGCGTGCTTTTGCCTGCACCCGGAGGTCCGGTAATTCCAACAACAGGAACATTTTTTATTTTCAGCGAGGATAATATTTCTTCGTAGCCGTCCGTTTCATTCTCAACAATGGAAATAATTCGTGCAAGCGCTTTTATATCGCCTGATTCAAATTTCTTTAGGATGTCTTTCGTTTCGGACATATTCAAAGGTAAATAATTGTTCGTCATTGTGGTTCATGGTGGACTTTGCGGGCTGTATCTTCGTGTTCTTTGCGGTTAATGTATTTAACATCCTTAACCGCAAAGGTCGCAGAGGAAAGACACACAAAGAGCGCAGAGAACAGCCAAAGGATGAGAATTGTAACTTTGCCCCATGATTCAGCTCTCTGTTGTCATAATCACATTCAACGAAGAAAAAAACATCAATCGTTGTCTGGATTCTGTGAAAGATATTTCGGATGACATTATAGTTGTTGATTCTTTTTCTACAGACAGAACGGAAGAAATCTGTAAATCAAAAGGAGCACGTTTTGTCCAGCATAAATTTGAAGGATATATTGAACAAAAGAATTGGGCAATCACTCAGGCAAAATTCCCTTACGTACTTTCCCTTGATGCTGATGAAGCGCTTTCGGATGAATTGAAAAAATCTATTCTTGAAGCAAAGCAAAATTGGAAATATGATGGTTATTATACCAATCGTCTCACCAACTATTGCGGACAATGGATTCATCACTGTGGCTGGTATCCTGACAAAAAACTTCGCTTGTTTGATTTGCGAAGAGGAAAATGGGGTGGAGTGAACCCACATGATAAATATGAATTGATTGATGGTGATAAATCTGTCGGAATGCTGAAAGGAGATATTTTACATTACAGTTATTATTCTGTTGAAGAACATTACAGGCAAGCAGAAAAGTTTGCGGATATTTCTGCGAATGAACTGAAAAAGCAAGGCATGAAAATATTATTTCCTATGATTTATCTTAAATCGGCATTCAAGTTTTTCAGAAATTATATATTAAACCTTGGATTCCTCGATGGCAGATATGGATATATTATTTGCAGGCTTACTGCATGGGAGACTTACCTGAAGTACTCAAAGCTTTATAGTCTTAATAATAAGTGATATTGTTTCAATACCCATAGCCCCAATCATCGGCTCTGCGTTTACCGAGAATTTTATAATCTTTTTTGTCAAAGGCTTCTTTAACTAATTTTCTGTTTATGTATAATGACCTGATAGTATAATTATTCAAAGCTAAACCAATATGAAATAAAAATCCTGCAATAAGGATGGTCAGCAATAATTTTTTCATTTCCGGTTTGCGCTCTAGCAGCCATTCATAACAATAAAAAGAATATAACATAACTAAAGGCAGCAGCAGATAGAATGTATGTGAGGACGGACCTTTGATGGAGAAAAAGAAACTCAGGAAAAGAAGCAGGCAGGTAAGTGCATTGATCCATTTAATCGCTTTCCATCCTTCCGATTTGTTTTTTAAAAAGAAACAGGTGATGAAAAATATTACCTGTAACCAGCCAATTACAAGAAGAAACAGTGCAAACGGGCTCATCCATATTTCGGATTTGATAACCTCTAATCTTGCAGGAGTGTTTCCGCCTAGCATATAGGGAACTTCATAAGCTGCAAAAGATAAATATCTTGTAATAATGGTGATGATATTTTTGATATTATCCAGATTAAAGACAATATTTTTTTCTGTTCCACCGCTTGCAGCAACAGTATGATTCATTAAAGTAGGAAGAAGTGTTAGCAATCCGAGAATAAAACCTAAACAATAAAATCCACAACGATTTAATATCCTGAATTTATCTTCTTTCATTCTAAAATAAAACGCAGCAGCAGTCAGAGGCAATAACAATACCCATGATAAATGTAATTGCATGATACAGGTTGTGGTTAATCCCATTAAGAATGCACAGAGATTAAGGTGAAGCAGTCTGCTTTTATAAACAGGAAACATTTCAAAAAAGCCGATGAAGAATAGAATGGAAAAGGGCAGAACATAAGATGGATTGACCACTCTTGTGCTGTAACACATCACCCATGGCGCTGTCAATACCCATATCCATATAAACCAATAGGGAACAATTTTTATCCTTTTAGAAATATACCATGCCAGAAAACACAGAGTGGAAAATGACAGGATGTTCAGAAAAATAATTGGCGATTCAGGCTCATGTACAATGAACAGTGGTATGGCAACAAGCAAGGCTTGCAAGGCGCCCGGAATTTGTGTGTTGGTATAAACCAGATCAGGACCAAAATAAGGCCAGGCTCCTGTTGTATAATATTTTAAGCCAATAAGATAAATCTGCAACTCGTCTTCAAACCAAAATTCATTGCACAAACCATACATAGTGCGTAGAATAAAAAGCAAGAGCAGAACCAGTATAAATCTTTTTTGCATGGTTGAAATAAGCTATTGCATTTTAATTTGTATTAAGATTCCGGATTAACTACTGTCTTTTCACGGCAGAACAGAAATAGCGAATTGAAAAAAGCGAAGAAGGTGGCTCCTGCCTGGCTTTCCAGCGTATCTTCTGTCAGCATCGAAAGAAAAGCAATTATGAAAAATGTAACATAGAGATAATCTTTGTAATTTCTTTCTTTAATAAGCGGATAAAATAAAGAAATCAAAAACCACATTATTCCAATAATGCCGAAAGCAACACCGATGGCAAGAAACTGGTTGTGAGAACGCAAGCGCCATTCTTTTGTTAAGGGAGAATTCATTTTGTTATATTGATCTGCAAACGCAATATCCGCATCTCCTGTTCCGACACCAAATAAAATATTTTTCTTTATGATTCCGATGGATGCTTTCCAGAATTCAAAGCGCTGAATGACTGAATGACCGCTTGGGTTTCCTCCTTTTAAGAATATATTAAACTCCCAGATTATTTTTTCAACCCTTGCTTTAGGATTAAATAGTCCTATGTAATTGACATTCGGAATTCCTTTTTCAATGGATTGAATTTCTTTTTCAGAAAGAGTGTTCACTCCTTCTGAATCTTTTGCCAACCCTTTCGATGCGAGAAAGCGGATGAGCGTGTATTTGATTTCATTTCTCTGCAAATCTTTTTCGCCATAACCAATCCTGCTTTTTTTATTCCATTCATCAGCAAGTTCTTTCTCGCAAACATTCAGCCATACATAATTTCCGTTTTCGGTTTCTTTGCTGATGGTGTCATGTGAATATGAATTTCCGTTTTTTGTAAGAAGAGGAAGCTGTTTTGTTTCACTAAGAGATTTTGAAACATCTTTTGAAGCAGATAAATAACTGTTTCCGAAATAAGCGGCAGGCAGAATTAAAATTGCAATTAAGGCAAGTTTAACAACGATTTTTTTCGAAGTAAAAATGAAATAAAGAATAAGCAGAACTGAAATTACTGCAGTGCAGACTAATCCGGTGGCCGATTCCATCATCAGAAGAAACAGAATTAACCAGACCATCAGCGCAGGAATAATTATTTTGAGAATCAGAATTTTTTTCGTAAAGAAAAAATAGGCAAGAATAAAAATGGACAAGCTTATCAATAACCCAAACCGTATATGAGAAATAAAAACGGATGCCTGCTGCGGCTGAAGAATTTGTTTGTGCGTATATCCAAGTAAAACATAAAAACAAACCAGCGATGCAGTAATTACAGAAAGGACAAAAAACGATAAAACATTTTCAAGCATTTTCTTTGAGAGCGGAGCAGAGGTTGAAAAAATGAGTGGCAGCAGCAGGAGCGGAATTTTCTTTTGCACATCTTCTAATCCGTATGTAAAATCGGTTGTATAGGAAAGCCCAATCACGTGAAGAATAAAAACAGAACTGAGAACCAGGGCGGTTTTATTTTTCAGGAACCGTATCAGTTTGGAGGGCAGGTCTCCTCCCAATAACCAGGAGGCGAGTAAAATAATCTGAGCGTTGCTCATTAAAAACTTTGACCAGGGAAGAGAAACAGCAAGAAGAAAAACTCCGAATAAATAGGCGTAGGAAGAATATTTTTTCAGGGAAGTTTTATACATAGGGATTAACCGGGATGCTTTCTGAACGCAAAGAGGTTCAGATTATTTGTGTAAAAATAAAAAATCCCCCTCTGATACTTCAGAGAGGGATGAAAATGTTTTCAGCAAATACGGTGCTATTCGCCTTTTTACTTAGGAGATTTGCTATCCTCCGGTTTCTTTTCGTCTTTGGAATCTTTTTTAGGTTCCACTACATTTGCTCCTCCAAACTCATCTTCATCATCAGGAGGATTTGCTTTTGCCTGCACATCGCCCGGTTTTCCAATCACTTTGTACTGACCTTTGCCGGAGAGTATGGACTCATAAAGAGATTTATCATTCAGCAGTTTTACCGCTTCTTTCAATTCATTGTCATCGCGCAGCGAAGATTCGAGGCGCCCGCGCTGGTAGTAATAACGCGAAGCAATTTCTTCTTCCAGAAAATCTTTTATTTCGGGCTTATACTTTGCGAGGTCTTCTTTTTTGTTTGCTTTTATTTTATCCTTCAGGTTGTCATATTCAACTTTGATGCTTTCAAAATACTTTTCGGTTTCCGTGTTTTTCTTCAGTTCGTCAAGAGATTTTTCGCTCTTGGTGGTATACTCATAGGTTTTATCCGAGAGGTATTTGATAAAATCATTGTATTCAACTTCCGTAAGAGAAAAATCTTTTGATGCTGCAATAGAAGTATGAGCCAAACGGTATTTTGTAGCGTAATCGAAAACATGATTTTTAGAAATGATGGCTCCTGTTATGAGGGCATAGGACCTTGGCTCAAGTTTTACATCAGGAAAAATTCCGCTTCCATCATAAACGCTTCTGCCGTTTTTAGTTTTGAATTCACGGATGAGCGAGTCGGGAACGTGCTCGGCTTTTCCTAAATTATTTTTATGAAAGTAATCCAGTTCCTGAATGCACCTGCCGCTGGGCGTGTAGTATTTTGCAGTGGTAACTTTCATTTGTGTTCCGTAAGAAAGCTGGATGGTTTGTTGCACTAATCCCTTTCCGAATGAGCGCTGCCCGAGAATCACGCCTCTGTCTAAATCCTGAATGGAGCCGCTTACAATTTCAGAAGCGGAAGCAGAATTTTTATTAACGAGCATCACCATCGGCATGGCAGTGTCAACGGGGGCATACATGGCTTTGTGGCTGCGGTTCATTTCTTTCACTTTCCCTTTTTGCTCAACAATGGTCTGGTCTTTATTTACGAACGTATTTACAATGTCAACCGA
Organism: Bacteroidota bacterium; assembly: GCA_016213405.1. Lineage (NCBI taxonomy): Bacteria > Pseudomonadati > Bacteroidota > Bacteroidota bacterium. Next base: position 68,310 of record JACRAM010000125.1, on the reverse strand, counting down.
TTCTTTCAGGAGTCCGCCCCCGTTATCGCGCAGATCAAAAATCAATGCTTTGATGTGATTTTTTTCTTTCAGTTCCAGAAAGGCGGTTTTAACTTCCTTTGCCGCATTTTCAGTGAAGCCGGTGAGTTTGATATATCCAACAGTTCCATCACCCACCACTCCGTAATAAGGAACGTTTTTGATTTTAATATCTTCTCTCACGAGCGTTACTTCAAAGGGCTTTTTCTCTCCTTCGCGCTCAATTAAAACTTTTACGGAGGTGGCTGCCTGTCCTTTCAGCAGTTTGCTCACCTCAGCAGTATTTTTTCCTTTGATGGGCTTGCCGTCAATTTCCGTTATCACATCGCCCGACATCAGCCCTGCTTTTTGTGCGGGGAAACCTTCATACGGTTCTCCAATCATAACGTAATCTCCTTTCTGACGGATGAGCGAACCGATGCCGCCATACTGACCGGTCACCATCATTTTATAATCTTCAATATCGGACTCGGCATAAAATTCAGTGTACGGGTCAAGCGTGTTGAGCATTTCATCAATTCCTTTTTTGATGAGGTCGCCCGGCTTGATGTCATCTACATAATAGGTGTTGAGTTCGCGCAGCAGCGTGGCGAAGATGTCGAGGTTCTTTGACAGTTCAAAATAATTGTCAACGAATCCGAAGGAGAAAATAGTTGCGCAGGAAACAGAAACAATGAGGACAAATTTCCTTGCGCGTTTCAGAAGTGTTTGTGTGAGTTTCATATTTTATTAGTCATTAGTCATTAGTCATTGGTCATTAGGGAACAGGATCATATCCGTGTCCGCCCCAGGGATGGCAGGAGCAAACTCTTTTCATGGTGAGCCAGCTTCCTTTGAAGCCGCCATGTTTTTGTATGGCTTCCATTCCGTATTGCGAACAAGTGGGCTGGTATCTGCATGAATTTCCGATGAAGGGTGATAAAGTTATTTTATACAACTTAATAAAGGTAACCATTATTGTGCCGATTATCTTGCTCACTCTGTTAATTTATGTTAACGATGCAGGATGAAATTATTTTATTGACTCAACCAGTTTTTGTAAAGATACAAGCATTTTCTTTTCTATCTCGCTGTAGGGCAGCTCCGTTTTTTCAGTGTAAATAATCATCAGCGCAATAGATAGATTCTTTTTTTGTGGGTTTCCATACCTTCGGTATAATACTTCATAAACCCCGTTGGACATTTTTTTTTGTCCCTCGGGGTAAAGCAGGTGCTTGTTTTTTCGGTACGCTTCGCGGATTCTTCTTTTAATCCGGTTGCGCTGAACGGCTTTTGAGAATGATTTTTTGGGAACGGAGATGCCGAGTTTCAAATTCCAAGTTTCAAATTCCAAGCTCCAAATTCCAAGGGAACAGCCGATACTGGCTGCTTCTTTGGACTTTGGACTTTGGACTTGATGCTTGGGGCTTGCTATTTCTATCCACACCCATCTGAAGGGAGGAACCACTATGCTTTTGCCTGATTTGAAGAGTTGGTCAAACGTTTTTTTGTTTGTGAGGCGTTCTGCTTTTTTGAAGGTGTGGCGGGGCATCATGCAAAAATACAAAAGCCGACCAACTCGATTAGTTGGCTTTTGTAATTACCACCCCTGTGTCCCCTCCTTAAAAAAAGGAGGGGAGTTTTTATGCATTTGGAATCATAGTTGCATTTCGGGTGATGGACGTTCCGGGGTCAAAACTGAGATCGGTGAATGTTTGTGTTTGCAGAGTATTTTTTTCAAGGATGGCGGAATAGTTTCCGCTGGCAAATCCGGAGATGTTGTATTTGCCTTCTGCATCGGTGAAAACGGTTTGGCCGAGTTCGGGAATGGTTACGCGAACACCTTCTTCAGGAGTCTGGGCAATGCCTTTAACGCATCTGCCTTTGAGAGTGCAATCACCGGGGGCGCTGATGATGCCGAGAGTGTGAGTGAACGTGAAGTGGTTTTTGACTGCATCGTTTGTACGGAAGATTTGCTGACCATCGAGGAGCATTTTCATGAGTTTGTCAAACACGTTATTGTTTGCATCTACTTTTGCCTGAGTTGAAACAGGCTCATCGGTTTCGGCATCGAGAAATTGATTGTAAGTAAGTTCGAAATTAGTTTTTGCGGTATTGAATGTTGTTTGAAATGCGGGAGGCATATTGTTGCCTGCGGTGAGGTCGGCAAAATGGTTTGCAATGAAAGTTAATCCATCATTCATTAATCCCTGAAGAGATTCCCAATCGTGCTGACGGGCGGGTTCGTATAACTCGGAACCGGCTGCCTGAAGTTTTGTAATCTGCAGTTCTTCGGTGAAGGCATCGGCAATGTATCTTTTTAAATCTTGCCAGCGGTTGAGGGCAGTTTCCGCTTTTTGATTGAGGGTGATGTGAAGGGTTTCTGCGGCTTCGCCCCGCACCTGCTCATCGGGGATCGCCTGTGCTGCATCTATTTCAGCGAGGCGCGCGTTTGCGTAGGGTACATTGTAAAACCCTTTGAACGCGTTAAATTGTGAAATGAAGGCGATGAATTTTCTCCAGGAGAACCTGGCTGCTGCGTACAGTTCTAACTGCTTGCAGTGGTAGTTTTGGTTTGACATAACTTTTCTTTTTTAATTGTTAGTGTTAAATGAACTTTAAAAAAAGAGTAGTTGTTATGTCATGTTTTCTATTGATTGTTTATTATTGATTATTGTCTGTTGGTGTATGGTATTGCAAAGAGTGTGCCAGAAAAAATTATTAAGGGAAAACAAGATGCCCGAACCCTAAAGGGAGAAAATTTTACTATGCTTTGCGTTACGGTATAGGATTTCGGCTTTACACTATAGGATTTCGGTGTTACGGTGCCATATTGCGGCTTTACAGAATGGGATTTGGGTATTACGATGCGGGATTGCGGCTTTACGCTGCTGGATTTCGGTGTTCAGATATGGGATTTCGGATTTCAGATGCCGGCTCAATACGTTCATATGCCGGGTTTAGGTATTACGGAATGGGATTACGACTTTACTGAATGAACACAAGGCGTTCAGGCGGTGACTATCGGCTGGCAGGTGAGGGAAACTGTGCAATATTCATCAGTATGTTCCCAAAGCGGAGAGACATTGCCGGGAAGGAAGGGTGAAAAATCATAAGCAGAGCTTACGAATTACTTTCCCACGAAGGAAAGACCTTCGCGGGTACGGGGTTTGAGTTGATAGGAAAAGTAATAAAGAAACTTTTAAAAAAGAAAAGACCATGAGCAAATATTATGTAAACACACACGCGCAAGCCAATGGAGACCATGAAGTGCATAAAGAAGGATGCGCCTGGATGCCGCATGAAAATCATAAGAGATATCTGGGAGATTTTTTAAACTGTCAGGATGCAGTGCGCGAAGCAAAAAAAATATTTGCACAAAGCAACGGCTGTTATTACTGTTCGAGAGAATGTAATACAGGATGAAACGAATGTAGAAGATAGGATAAAGGATTTAAAATAAAAAAATGGCGGAAGCCGAAAAGCCAAAAGAGAGTAGGCAAAATAAAAATAAAAGTTATGGCAAAATTTATTGAATTAGACCATTATGATATTATGGCTAACAGACCAGGAGGAAAACGAACAATTAATGTTGATCAAATAAGAGAATTAACAGGTCCCTATACTTCAGGAAATATTAGTGTTATAAGAGTGCATTTATGGGACAAAGATTTTATTGATGTTCGTGAAACTCTCCATGTAGTAAAAGACAAAATAGAAACTTGTCGCTAATAATTTAATCTATGAAATATTTTAAACCAGATAAAGTAACAAGTCCAAGTGACTATGTTGAAAATGTCCAAGTGATTTATGATGGAGGAAAGGACTCTTTTTCTTTGGCAAAGATTATTTGGGAAGGAACAGAATGTTTTGCTATAAGATGGAATGTGGCAAGACGCGAATGGGATGATTTAGAAAAACAGAATGGAAAAAAAATGTGTGTGGGAATGCCTTCTTCACATGGGTATCCTGTTTGGTTTGTCTTGCCTAATGACTTATTAAATGCAGATTCTGAAATTCAAAAACTAATTAAAAAGCATATATGAAAAAACTTTGGCACGAACATAAAGAAAAATTTTTCTCTGCATTGTTTGATGCGCTTGGCAAAGCATCGGCAGGAATAATAATAATTCTCGCTCTTTCAAAAATAGTTCCGTCCATTGATGGCAATCGAATAGCAAATCTTGCCGAGACATATATAAAAACGCAAGGTGAAATGGGCAAGCAAATGTTAGAAGAAATAAAAGAGCAACATCACCACGATACTTTAACTGTAAAAAAATCTGAAGTGATAAAACCATCAAGTAAAAAATAAAAAGCCATGACAGCAAAAAAGAAAAGCAACTTCTTCGATAGCTTTTGGCAAGCGATGGGTAATTACGCTGGTGTCAAAGCAGCGACCATAGCCTTTGCAATTCTATTTGGAGGAGGATTTATAATTAAATCCTGTAACGATCCGACAATTACACCTCCTACACATGGCGGTGTAACAGTTCGAAATAAATAAATCAAAAAACAATATCAACTAAAACCGCAACAATGAAATCAAAACTACTTTTTGTGTTTACTATAATTACAGCACTAGTAACATCCATCGGATGCAAAAAAAAAGAAGGACCCGCAGGAGCAGCGGGAAAGGATGCGAATGTAAAAGCTCAAACTTTTTCAGTAACAAGCTGGGCGTATTCTTCACCTTCTTATTATGCTAATTATTCCGATGCAGATATAACTTCTACTGTTCAAAATTCAGGTACGGTTGATTTGTTTTTCAGCTCTAATGGAGGAACAACATGGCGAGCGTTGCCTTTTACACAATATATTGGAACTAGCGATTATTATTGGGGTTATAATACTTCTGTTGGCAATGTTCAACCCACATGGACATATAGTTCTTCGCTATCCTCGGGTTCTGACCCTAATACAGTATATGGAGTAACTGCTATGTTTAAAGTTGTTTGTGTTTCAGCAGGAGCAAGAAAAGCAAATCCTGATTTAGATTGGAGTAATTATAATGAGGTAAAAACAAGATTTCATCTCGCTGATTAAAATATTTTTTCAAATTAAAATATAGTAACAATAAACACAACTAAAACCAAAACAACCAAAAAAAACAAAACTAACACCGCCCTGTAAATAACAAGGTTATTATACAGGCAGAATGTAACCTTTTATGTTTAACTTCGTAATACAAATCGAAAATGAAAACAATTATTTTAACAAAAGCGGTTGTTGTCATAGTGGCGATGACGCTAAACACGAATTTTATATTTGGACAAGGTTCGTGTAGTGCAACAGCAGGTGCGGATGCCGGACCGGATAAAGTTTACTCAACAGGCCCTTGCTGCACGCCTCCTACAATTGGCGGAACAACATCACTTGGCTGCGCTGGGGGCAACCAGGCATGCGGACCCTGTCAGATAAGTTATTCATGGCTGCCTACTACAGGATTAAGCAATCCGAATATTTGCAATCCAACTGCTACACCTTCTGCAACAACAAATTATACTTTAACTGTAACTTATACCTGCGGTCATGTTAGTACTTGTCCGGGTGCTGGAGGACCCTACGATTGTTGCCTTGATGGATGCAGCGGCAGCACCTGTACCACATCACCCTATTGTTCCGGAACACAAAACAGAACAGATGTAGTAAAAGTAACTAAAAGTACTCAGACTTGCTGCGCGCGCCTAAATCCCGACAGGCAGCCGGAAATAAACGATGTAAAAACAAAACTCTATCCGAACCCTAATCCCGGGGTTTTTACTCTTGAAGTAGAAGATATATTGCCGAATATGACAATTCATGTTTACAATATGCAGGGTGAATCAGTATGGGGCGAAACTAATGTGGAAACCAAACAAATCATTGACATTTCAAAAGAGAGCAAAGGTGTTTATTATCTTGAAATGAAAAGCAATGAAAAAGTTCTGTTTTACAAAAAAATAATTGTTCAATAAAGTATTTACAAAGCGAGGCAATTTCAAAAATAAAATTGCCTCGCTTTGTATTATCTTTATCATATCTTATTATCAAATAAAAATGAAAGCAATAAATAAAATATTATTTTTTCTATTTCTATCTTTTTATCTTCATGCTTATTCCCAACAAATAAAATTTCAAAAAACATTCGGAACTTCAGCGTATGATGGTGTGGGAGGCCCTCCTACTCCTGATGGAGGGTATATTATGAGCGGAGGCATTATGGTGCCTCCCATCATTATACAAAATTTTATTATGAAAACAGATTTTATAGGTGACAGCCTTTGGACAAAAACGTATGAAAGCCCTAATCCGAATCTTAAATCAAACTTAGGTGTATTTCTTTCTAAAGATGGAGGGTATTTCATTCCGGTTGGTTTTTTTATTGGTGGAAATATTGGCCAGCCGGACCATTACTGTTTAATAAAAACCGATTCAAACGGAGATACGGTTTGGGCGAAAAGGGTTGTTCCGGGAAATGTTATGTATGAAAATGCAGATGGAACTTATACAGTGATGGCTGGAATGCATGATCTCTGGAAAGTTGATTCCGGTTTTAACAACATTCTTTTTGGAAAGAAATATTATGGATACTCCCAGATGAAATGGATGGAACCAACTGAAGATGGAGGATATATTATATACGGAAATTCTCAGGTTTATGCCTCTGGCGGAGCGGGTGATAGGGATTTGTATGTTGTAAAAACTGATTCGATGGGTTCTGTTCAATGGTCACATTCTTATGGTACAACTAATATGGAATACCTCGCTTGGGGAAATAAATGCATTCAGCAAACCAATGACAAAGGATATATTTTTACTGGTACTACTGATGTGGCGTCTATACCATATATTCTTGTTGTAAAAATTGATTCCTCCGGAAATTTACAATGGTCAAAAACTTACGGAGGAGGAGTTGGAGGAGTAGATCTGGGAGTTAACATCAGACAGGTTGTAGGAGCAATAGGGTATATTCTTCTGGGAATAACACGCGGTGTTGAAACAGTTCAATCTGATAATAGAACCTTGTTAGCAAGGCTGGATGGTACTGGAAATCTTACATGGGCAAAAATGTATGGCTCTGTTGCAACTAATCCACTTGGAAATGATTGGGCTAGCATTGTAGAAAATACAAACAATGGTGGTTTTGTGTTATCAGGCGGCACTGAAACTATGGGTGCAGGAGATTGGGATGGCTGGCTTATAAAAACAGATGTGAACGGAGTGAGCGGCTGCAATGAAATTAGTACTTCGCCAACAGTATTAGTACCTAACATTATTGTAGGAGCAGGAGGAATAGATTCTTCCGAAACACCCGGCATCATTACCAATGAAGGTCCGCTCGTTATAGGTACATGGCAAATGCCTGATTCTTTTCTTTGTTCATCCATTATCACTGGAGTAAATGAATATGGTTTAGAAAATTTAATTTCTCTTTACCCCAATCCCACCAGCGGGCTGTTTTCGGTTTCTGGTTTACAGTCTACAGTTTACGGTTTAGAAATATACAATGTATTTGGAGAATGTATTCATCAGCATATCAGCACATCCGCACATCAGCAAATTGATTTGCGCGAAGCGCCTGATGGTATTTATTTTGTAAAGATTGAAACCGAGCAGGGAATGATTTCAAAGAAGGTGGTGGTGATGAGGTAACCACCTTTAGGATAAATCCCGACCAACTGGGGAAAGATGGAGGTTGGTAAATAAAAACATGAAAAAATTTACGAGGCGATTTTGGTAATGGGTGTAGGCAGAGCAATCATTTCCATACTTGTAAGATCTAATTTTTCTGAAGCATGCTGAATATCAACGCCTGCAATATTGCCTTCTTTATCAAAGTCAATCACCACTCCTTCTCTTACTTCTTCTGATTCCACGCTGGGCTTTGCGCTAAAATCAATATAGAGTGAATCGGTATCTGAATAATAATGGAGTTTCATATTTATTTTAATTTAAAATTTCTGTCAATGAATGCATTGTGTATGGTTTCGCCATCTTCTAAAACAACAATCCGAAGAAACCTATCAAGTTCAGGAATAAAACCCCAATAGCGGATTCTTCCATCGGGTTGTGTTTCTTTCCTTGCCGGGCTTTTCATTACTTGTATGCACCATTCTCGTTTAATATAAGTTCTTTTTCTCAGAACTTGTTCTTCAAAATACCTTGTTGTCTTCAACGGTTGAATTTACTTTCTACACAAAGATACAAATAATCACGAAGGAATTTATTTTATAAAGATAGAAACCGTGCAAGATATAGTGAGCAGGCGGGTATCCATCCCTTCGGGAAAGGTGGTGGTGCTGAGGTAAAATAAAAAGCCCTGATGCGTAAATACGGTCAGGGCTTTTTTAAAAAGGAAGGAGTTTGATTTACTCAACGATTACTTTCTTCATCACCGAATAACCATCCACATTTAGTTTCACAAAATAAACTCCCGCGTTGAGGGTTTTTCCGCTTATTGGGAATTCATAAGTGCCTGCTCCCAATTCGGTAGTTGAAACGGGCGTTATTTCTTTTCCTATCACATCATAAATGCCAATGGAAACAGTATGTTTGTTGGCTATAGAAAAAGAAACCGTTGTGTTTTCATTTAAGGGATTTGGAAAAACAGAAAATCCGAATTCATTGGCGGTTTCTTCAGCAATGCCAAGAGGAGTTCCGGTAATGTTGATGTCATCAATATACACATTGTTTCCTGCTCCGCCAGCTCCGGTAAATTCAAACTTAAATCTGAAATTATTACTGCCGGAATAGCTTGCCAAACTTACAGATTCCAATCTCCATTGGCTTGAAATAGTGGGAGTGAAGGAACTTGACACAACGCCTGCTGTTGCGAGATTTGCCCCGAACTTTGAATATTTCTGCGACCATGCGGCACCACAAGTAGTTGAAACGAGCATTCTTAATTTATCTGCATCACTTGAAGTTTTTTGAGCATAGGCCACCCGGAAATTGAGAGTAGGACTTGTAATTTGTGAAAGATCAACAGACGGTCCCATGGTTTCCTCCACATAAGGAAGGGTTGAGGAGTAATTATTAAGAGTTAAAGAAGCACTTCCTGTATATGCTGCAGATGTTGTTCTGTTCCAGGTTGGGGAAGTACTGCCGCTCACTAAATTATTATACCAATCATTATAAGGAAACCCTGCGTTTTCTAATCCTTCAGAATAAGGTGCAATGCCTGTTGCGGTATTACCTAAAACAATAATATAAGATGCTTTAGTAGTTGTTTTGGTTGATATGCCATCGCTTACAGTAAGTGTAACGCTGTAAGTTCCGGGCGTGTTGTAAATGTATGTAGGATTTTGTGTAGTTGCATCTATGGTGGTATTGTTATCAAAATCCCATTGCCATGATGTGGGAGGGTTGTTCCATGATAAATCAGTGAATGTTATGGATGTGCCCACGCAGACAACTTTTTTGTTCACCGAAAAATCTGCTGTGCATAACTGGGCTGAACCGCTTAATCCGGTGGCGGTAAGATTTCCGGCAGACCACAGATTGTTTCTGCTGGCAGTAGAAGAGAATAAAGCATTTCTCACTCTAGTTTTTTGTCCGGAAGTATACATTTTCTGGCAGTAGGCATATTCCATATAGTTCTCCACATTTTCATCTGTGCCCGGAGTGCATACATCATTACTGGAGAGATTGCAGGAAGTCCAGCCCATGGTAACGGGTGTATCGGTAACAACATCATCCCCGCAGGCAACGCCCGGCTGATTGGTGCTTCCCCAGCAATGCTGAAGGTTAGCCCAGTGCCCAACCTCATGCGTTAATGCTCTTGACGTGGTAGCGCTGCTGGTGCCAATGCTTCCCACATAACTGTGAAGAATCATTACACCATCAATTGCCGGATTGCTTACAGTAGCAGAAGGATAATATGAATATCCCGCGGCTCCGCTTGCTATGCTGGAACAGGTCCATATATTGAGGTATTTATTTCGGGGCCATTGATTCAGCTTTGAAGCATCACTTGCATTATAGGTTAACTGGGTTGCTATTCGGTCAATGCCATTTGTACAGATGCCGTTGGGGTCGAGTTGGGCAAGTTTAAATTCAACTTCACAATCAGCAATAAGAGCTTTAAAGGGTGTGGCAACCGTAGCGGTATCAGCATTTTGTTTTCTGAAATCGCGTAAAAGAATATTTACAGCGTCTTTCACCTGGGCGTCAGAAATATTTTCTGGTCCGTAGTTGTGCAACACATGAACTACAACAGGAATGGTATAAACAACTCCGTGTGGAACAGGATTGGTCTTGCTGTTTTCCTCATCCTGAAGGTCAATGATGTCCTGAACATTTTTCAGGTAAGGATTGTTTTTGTAAAGCTCCTGCATGGCTTCAGTGGCACCGCAGTATTTAAGCGGCTCGCCAGAAACAGGATGAACTTCTTGTGCCTGTAAGAAGTAAGAGGGGAGAAGGCAGATGGTAATCAGCGCGAAGGAAAGTAATAGTTTTTTCATATTGATTTATTTAGAAGGAAAAACAAAGGTACATTAAAGATTTAAGATTGCCAAGAGAAAACGTTAGAAATATTATCCCAGTGCTTGTTTCAAATCCTCGATTAAATCCTCTGCATCTTCAATTCCCACGCTGATACGGAGAAATGAATCCGCTATTCCTATTTTTGCGCGCTCTTCTTTAGGAATGGAAGCATGCGTCATGGTAGGGGGATGGCTGATGAGCGATTCAACACCGCCCAGCGATTCTGCCAGTGAAAAAACTTTTGTGCCTGACGCTATGCGGAACGCATCTTCCAGTTTATTTCCTTTTAATGTGAACGACATCATGCCTCCGAAATCTTTCATTTGTTTTTTTGCGATGCTGTGATTAGGAGAATCAGGAAATCCGGGCCAATGCACTTTATCCACCTTCGGATGATTTCTCAGGAACTCGGCAATCTTTTTCCCGTTCTCGCAATGCCTTTCCATCCGCACATGCAAGGTTTTTATTCCGCGGAGGACAAGGAATGAATCCATCGGTCCGGGATTCGCCCCGCAAGAGTTTAGAATGAAAGCAAGCTGTTCATGAAGTTTGTCATCGTTGGTGCAGGTGGCGCCCATCACCACATCAGAATGCCCGGCAATGTATTTTGTAACTGAATGCATAACAATGGATGCGCCTATGCCGAGAGGGTTTTGCAGATAAGGTGAGGCAAATGTATTATCCACAACAAGAATCAGGTTTTTATCTTTCGCGATTTTTGCGCAGGCGGAGATGTCAATGATCTTCATCATCGGGTTGGTGGGAGATTCCACCCAAAGCATTTTTGTTTTCGCATTTACCTGCTTTGAAATAGTATTCGGAGAACTCATATCCACATAATGAAATTTTATTCCGTAGCCGGAATAAATTTTTTCGAACATTCGGTAGCTTCCTCCGTACAAATCATTGGTGGCAATCACTTCATCGCCCGGCTTGAGTAATTTAATAATCGCATCGCTTGCGCCCATTCCACTGGAGAAACACAAGCCGTGTTTTGCGTTCTCGAGAGAAGCAATACATTTTTCAAGAGCGATGCGTGTAGGATTTTTTCCCCGAGCGTAAGCGTAGCCCTTGTTTTTTCCGGGAGCTTCCTGTACATAAGTGGAAGTCTGATAAATGGGAGTCATGATGGCGCCCGTGGTCGGGTCGGGCTCCTGCCCTGCGTGAATAGCTTTGGTTGCGAAACGCATAGTCTTGAGTCTTGAGTAGTGAGTAGTGAGATTTGCGATGTGAACAAAGGTAAATTTTTCTCCATTAGTCCGATTTGTATCATTTGTATATTGGCAATTTACCATGAACAAAAATCTCCAGGCCCACATCTTTCTTTTTATTTCGCAGGCGCTGTATGCGGCAAGTTTTCCTATAGCGAAAATCGTGATGGCAGATATTCCTTACAACGTGCTGGTGATTATGCGCGTGGCAGGAGCAATTATTTTATTCTGGACATCTTCATTCATCATTAATGAAAAGGTTGATAAGAAGGATTTTTTGAGATTGTTCGCGTTGGGAATTTGTGGTGTGGCAATCAATCAGTCGCTTTTTCTGAAAGGACTTCACCTCACCTCTCCCATAGATGCCGCCATTATGATGATTACCACTCCTATTCTTGTGCTCATCATCGCCAGTTTGATCATCAAAGAAAGAATCACTCTTTTAAAAACGGTGGGTATTGCAATAGGTTTTTCAGGTGCCGCCTATTTAGTTTACCAGAATATGGGCGGGGAGCAAAAAGAAGCTTCTTTTCTCGGAGATGTATTTGTGTTCATCAATGCCTGTTCGTGGGGAACATTTCTCGTGCTGGTGAAACCGCTGATGAAAAAATACCACAGCATCACCATACTCAAATGGGTTTTTCTTTTCGGATTACCGCTTGTTCTCCCTTTCGGCATTGCTGATGGAATAAATTTAGAGTGGCAAAATTTATCTATGCATGTTTGGTTCTATGCCGGATTTGTAATTGTGTTCACTACCTTTGTGGCCTATCTGCTCAACACCCTTGCGCTGAAAGAACTTTCTCCTTCCATCGTAAGTGCCTACATTTATACGCAACCGTTTCTCACAGCGCTCATCTCTATTTTTGTTTTTAAAAATGATACGTTAACATGGGAAAAGATTTTTTCTGCGCTGATGATATTTACAGGTGTTTATTTAGTGAGTATCGAAAAGAAAGCAGCTGCAGCGTAAGAAAAAATGTTGAACCGGAAAAAAGCGAATGACAATCAGAAAAATAGTATTGCTTGCTTTTCTTCTGCGCCTCGGCTGGGCATTGGCGGTTTTGTTTCTCAACCCCGATGGTATTTGGGTATATGATTCTTACGGCTACTGGTATCTGGCAAAAAATTTATTGGAGCATGGAGTGTTCAGCCAGTGTGCTTCTCTTCCTTTCGACCCCGATTATTTTCGCACTCCTTTGTATCCGATTTTAATTTCTCTCTTTCAATTATTGCATCTTAATAATTTCTTTATCGTGCTTGCTCAGGCAATTCTTTCTGCTTTTACCTGCTATTTTACAATGCGCATCTGCGAAGAAATATTTCAGAACCGAAAAATTGTTTTTATTGCAGGATTAATTATAGCCCTTGATTTTTCTTCTATCATTTTTTCAAATTTCATACTCACGGAAACACTTTTTAGTTTTTTATTTTCAGTTTACTGTCTTTTCTTTGTCAGGTTTTTAAAATCTAACGAAAGAAAATTTCTTTTCTATGCTTCTTTTTTTTGCGGATTACTTATTCTATGCAGACCTATTGCTGTTTTTATTCCGGTGATTCAAGCAGCTGTTTTATTGTTTAGAAGAAAAAAAATATTCATACGAATTACAATTTCTGTTTTTCTTCCTTTGATTATTATTTCGCCCTGGCTTATCCGAAATAAAATTGCTTTTGGAGAATTTTCCATAAGCTATTTGCCAAGTCACAACCTGATGAATCATCATGCGGCAAATGTTATTGCTGAGAAGGAAAATATTTCATACATGGATGCGGAGGTCAAATTCAGAACCAAAATGATAAAGCAATTCAGTGGTGACGCCCTCAAACAACCTGCAGAATTTGCCGGGTTCATTCGAAATGAATCAATGAAAATAATTTTCAATGATTTTGGTATTTTCCTCAAACAGCATGTGCAAAATGTTTTTGGTTTTTTTGCTAAACCAATCAGAAGTTACATTGATTTTCAGATTGGGAATAAGAATACAAGTATTCTGACTAAGATTCTGGTTGTATTGCAGATAATTTTGCTTACAATCATATATGCGGCTTTTTTAAAAGGAATATTTTCAATGAAACAGCAATTGATTTTTCTTCTCTTTTTTTTACTTCTCATCTTCTATTTCGCAAACATGACAGTTCCCCCCTTTTCCGAAGCCCGACTGAGAATTCCTGCAATGCCTTTGATTGCGGTAATAAGTGCTATGGGATTCTATCATTTCAGGGTTTTTCTTTCATCTAAGATTTTCTGAAATTCGTCTGCTGAAAACAGAGCACTCGTCTAATTTCTCGTAATGAAATCAAATATTTTATACTTGGTTCTCGTTTTAGCATGGTAATTGCTTTTGAAACTATTTTAAATGAGGGAGAGCAAGAAAAATAAAAGCACACGGGTCATTAATCTGCAATATATGATTGACTGTTCCAAGTTGCTCGCACGCAAATGGTGGTGGAAGTATTCAGGCAGGAAGAATGAGATAATGATTTTTACCGCAGATGATTTTTTGCTTACTTCGGCTGACGGGAAAGTCACCATGCTTGTGGATGCTCTCAACAAACGCGTCATCACCATTCTGATGCATCCGAAGAGAGGACTGACCTGCCTTTCCCGCGGAGGAATTACATTGCCCTGGCTTGATAAAATTTTCCGCAATCCCCGCCTGCACACGAATATCATTCCGGCACATTACATTAACATTAATGATGTGAAACGATTGATAGGAAATATGGAATTGCCTCCGTGAAATTAGCCGAACAGTAACCGAAACACATCTTCCACTTTTCCGACAGAAGTGATTTTTATTCCAAAACTTTTTTGATTCAACCCTTTCAGGTTGTATTTGGAAATAAAAATAGTTGAAAAGCCGAGTTTTTCCGCTTCTGAAATACGGCTTTCTATTCTGCTGACAGGACGAATCTCTCCGCTCAATCCGACTTCCGCACAGAAACAAAACTTTTGTGAGATGGGAATATCTTCGCTGGAGGAAAGTACCGCACAAATCACGGCAAGGTCAATAGCCGGGTCTTCTACTTTTATTCCGCCCGCCACATTCAGAAAAACATCTTTCAATCCGAGTTTGAAACCGCATCTTTTTTCCAATACGGCAAGAAGCATGGATAATCTTTTTGTATCGAAACCTGTTGCGGTTCGTTGCGGAGTTCCGTATACTGCAGAACTAACGAGCGTTTGAATTTCTATGAGCATCGGTCGGATTCCTTCCATTGTTGTAGCGATTGCAACTCCACTCACGGGTTCTTCGCGTGCGGTGATGAGAATTTCAGATGGGTTGCTCACTTCGCGCAAACCAATTCCTGTCATCTCGTAAATTCCTAATTCATTCGTGGAGCCGAAACGATTTTTCAATGTGCGGAGCAACCTATATATATGGTGCCGGTCGCCTTCAAACTGCAAAACTGTATCCACCATGTGTTCTAAAACTTTTGGACCTGCGAGCATTCCGTCTTTGGTGATGTGCCCTATAAGAAACACAGGCGTAGAACTTTCTTTCGCATAGCGCAAAAGTTCTGCCGTGCATTCTCTCACCTGAGAAATGCTTCCTGGCGAAGAATCAATATGCGAGCTATACATGGTTTGTATGGAATCAACAATCACCAGATTTGGCTCCAGCATTTCAATCTGCTTGAAAATATTCTGCATGCTCGTTTCGGAAAGAATATAACAGTCCTCATTTTTTCCTCCCATTCTGTCCGCACGCATTCTTATTTGCTGTTCACTTTCTTCTCCTGAAATGTAAAGTGTTTTGATTTTTTTCTGTTGCAAAGCAATCTGCAACATCAATGTTGATTTTCCTATTCCCGGTTCACCTCCGAATAAAACCACCGAGCCAGGAACAACTCCTCCGCCCAACACTCTGTTCAATTCTTTATCGGGAAGAGCGATCCTGATTTCTCCGCTTTGTTCGATTTCAGAAATGCGCAGAGGTTTTGTTGCGCGTTGATTGCTGCTTCCGATTCCTTTTTTCTTTTCGTCACCACTTTTCTGAATGACTTCTTCCACATAGGTGTTCCACTCATTACAAGAAGGACATTTGCCAATCCATTTTCCGGATTGCGCTCCGCAATTCTGACAGAAGAAAGATGTTTTGATTTTGCTCATGATCCTATTTCTCTATTTTGTAAATGTACGCATCATAATTCCGGTTTATAGGGTTGAGCCAAAATAGTAATTTATCAAGGAATCCCGATTCAGCAGTAGTTTCATATTTTATATTCGGGAAACATGTTTTGAACTTCTTTATACGGTTATCTAAATTTTCCTCGTCAAAGAAAATTACATAGTTGGGACGCATGGAGGAATTTTTTTGAATGCACGCGCAGAGGGAATCAATTGTGTAAACACTCGTAACCCCCTGCACATAGCCATCGCGGTACCATTTTCGAAGATAGAAAAACGGAGGCATGGTAAACTCATCGCGAAAACTTTCTTCCACCAGAAGACGATTAAAATCTTTTTTCGTTGACAAATAAACCATGGCTTCTACACGGCTTTTTTTTGAATAGGCAACGGACACTACGAGCAAAGGCAAAAGGTTCAGCGTCAAGAAAAAAATCCAGCAGGCGCGAAGAAGTTTTTTTCGGTTATTCCAGAACTCAGATTTTTTAACAAAATCATTCCATCCTATTACTCCGAGAATAATTACAAAGGGAATGATAGGTAAAATAAACCGCTCCTGCTTATTCGGAAAGTAACAATGAAAAGCAAGAAAAATAAAACCGGGAAGAAAAAGCAGGAGATGTTTTTTCCAGCTTCTGAAAAATCCAAAAAGAAGAAACAGGCTGATAGGAGGAATTAATAGCCCCAGCAAAAGCCCGAAGTACATATACCATTGCTGTACAAAATAAGTTTCTGCATTCTCAATATTATATCGCACATATTCTTTAAACTCCATGAATGGATGTCCCCAGATTACTTCGTCAATAATTCCCTGCAAAGAAGCCATGCAGATCAATGCCCCGATTCCAAAGAAAACGGTTTCTTTCCATTTTTTCTGAAACAACAGAGCGAGTCCTAATCCTCCTACGAAAAGAATGGATTGAAAACGAATGGAAAAGGCAATGCCTGCAATTATTCCTGCGAGAAAAAAATGTAGAAAAAAATTCATCCGAGATGGTCTCACTAACATCCAGGTTGAAATCATCAGGAAAGGAATGCATGCTACTTCTACTAAATTTCTCACACTTGCATTTGGGAAAAACCAGTAAACAGCAAGAAGGATTCCAGCCATGCGGGCTGAATGTTTATCAGAAACTAACTGGGCAATTCTATAGCCTAGAATAACAGTGATTAATGAAAGCAAAGCATGCAGCAACCGCACGATATACATTTTTATCTGCGGGTCATAAATGCCGATTACCTGCAAACCTTTGAAAAGAAAATAATGAAGCCCGCAGTAAAACCAGCTATGCCCGCTTGGTTGCGGGGAAGAGGAAGAAGAGGGAAGCCAATTGTTGTAATCAAAATTATCTACCCATGATTGAGCGGATTCAATTACAAGAAAATGGTCATCGTGCATGCCATAGCCTTTGGAGAAAATTACGGCAAGCAATCGAAAAAAAACAGCAGAAAATAAAATTAATCTGAGAGGTTTTTCTTCCCAGAGAATTTTCATTCGCTCAATCATTTGCTGAGAAAATATTATGAAGACTTAATCTTATTCTCAATATTCGTGGTTGAGTATCCTTCCACAAACGGAATGACAGCAATCGTTCCGCCTTTTGCTTTAACCATGTCAGCACCAACTATTTCATTTTCTTTCCAGTCACCGCCTTTCACCAAAACATCCGGCTGAATAATTTTTATGAGTTCAAGGGGAGTTTCTTCTTCAAAAATTGTGATGGCTTCAACAAACTGAAACGCGGAAAGAATAAGCGCTCGGTCGTTTTCATTTTGTATCGGACGATTTGCACCTTTATGCAATTTTTTTACAGAAGAATCCGAATTAACTCCTATGACAAGTACATCGCCAAGATCTGCTGCTTTGCTGAGATAATCAATGTGTCCGTGGTGAAGCAAATCAAAACAACCGTTGGTAAAAACGATTTTCAAATCCTTCATTTTCCACACGGCTACATTGCGCCTGAGCTGTTCCAGCGGAACAATTTTCTTTTGAATTATTTCTAAGTTGGTCATAAGAGTTTCAAAGATATAGGAATTATGTAATTTCGCTCGTTCAAATTTGATTTAATCATGTCTAAGAAAATCATCGTACTTGATGCGTCTCTGAAAAGCACTAAAACTCCTGTTTGGTGGAAGCTTGGAAAATATTTTATCCACCAGGAAAACATCCGTTCGATTTCGAGAAAAGGGAAAGGAACTTCGATAACTATGTTTCACGGAGATGACTTACTTGTGAATGTGAGTTACGATAAACTTAAAACTCTTCTCCCTTCTGATAGCAAGGCAATCTGATTTGAGTTGGAATCTTTTCTCAATACTCCGATAAAATTTCTTAAAGGCGTTGGTCCTGAACGCGAAAAATTACTGAAAGCCGAATTGAACATTCAGACATTTGGTGATTTGCTTCATCATTTTCCTTTCCGCTATGTAGATCGCACAAAATTTTATAAAGTAAAAGAACTGAATACTGATTTACCGTTTGTTCAGTTGCACGGAAAAATAAAAAGCGCAGAAGTTATTTCCACAGGAAAGAAAAGATTGGTCGCAAAGTTAGCTGATGACACAGGGGTTATTGAACTGGTCTGGTTTCAGGGAATAAAATGGATTGCGCCCAAACTAAAACCAGGGGCTGAATTCATTGTATTCGGAAAGCCCGCGCGATTTCAAAACACCTTCAGTATTTCCCACCCTGAAATGGAAGAAGCCTCCGAAGAGAATATAAAGTTCATGAGCAAATTGCAGGCAGTGTATCATACATCTGAAAAGATGAAACGAAAGTGGCTTGACAGCAATGGAATATGGAAACTTCAGCGCGCACTTGTTCCTAAGATCAATAATAATATTCCTGAAATTCTTTCTGCTTCGCTGATTGAAAAAAATAAATTCATTTCCCGTGAAGAAGCAATCAAGAACATTCATCTTCCGCAAAATCCAGAAATTCTGAAGCGTGCTGAGTTTCGGCTGAAGTTTGACGAATTGTTTTTCATCCAACTCCGTCTTTTGCAGATGAAAGCAATTCGCAAGAAAACATATTCAGGATTTAATTTTTCTTCTGTTGGAAATCACTTCAATGATTTTTTCAGGAACCATCTCCCGTTTGAATTAACGAACGCACAAAAGCGAGTCATCAAAGAAATTCGCACTGATATGGCAACTGGCAAGCAGATGAACCGCCTTTTGCAGGGTGATGTGGGAAGTGGAAAAACAATTGTCGCGCTGATGAGCATGCTCATTGCGATTGATAACGGATTTCAGGCCTGCGTGATGGCTCCAACAGAAATTCTTTCCATGCAACATCATAAAAATCTTGAACGATTATTGCAGAATACGAATGTGAAAATTGCTTTGCTAACCGGCTCAACAAAAAAGAAAGAAAGAACAATAATTCATGAACAATTGCAAAGTGGAGAACTTAATATTCTCATCGGCACACATGCGCTTGTAGAAGAAGTGGTTCAATTTAAAAATCTAGGGCTTGCCGTAATTGACGAGCAACATAAATTCGGAGTTGCTCATCGCTCCCGTCTGTGGAAAAAAAGTTCTTCCTCCCCCAATGGGGGAGGTAGGGAGGGGGCATGGGCACCCCCTCATGTATTAGTAATGACCGCCACCCCAATCCCCCGAACATTAGCAATGACTCTCTATGGAGATTTAGATATTTCTACTATTGATGAACTCCCTCCCGGCAGAAAACCCATCAAAACAGCTCATCGCATAGATGTGCACCGCCCGAAAGTTTTTCAGTTTATGAAAGAACAGATTGCAAAAGGCGGACAGGTTTATGTTGTGTATCCGATTATAGAAGAATCAAAAGTTTTGGATTATGAAAATCTTAGAGAAGGATGGGAAAGAATTACAAAAGAGTTCGGAAGCCTACCCCCGTCCCCTTCCCAAGGAAGTGGAGATGAAAAACCTTTCTACGAGACCGCAAGACCTTCCATGTACCATTTGTTCAAAGAACTTCAGGAAGAAAGAAAAGGGGCTACAACAGAAGCGGAAAAAGTTCTTTGGCAATGTTTGAGAAAGAAAAATCTTGAGGAATACAAATTCAGAAGACAGCACATCATTGATGAATTCATTGTTGATTTTGTTTGCTTATCAAAACTCCTGATTATAGAAGTGGATGGTGGGTATCATCTTCGACCAGAAATTGTGCAAGCAGATAAAGAACGAACAATGCGATTAGAAAATTTAGGTTTTAAAATTATTCGTTTTAAAAATGAAGAGGTGATTGGTAATGCAGAAGCGGTATTGGAGAAAATAAAAATGGAATTAATCTCCCTCCCCTTGGGGGAGGGCAGGGGTGGGGCTCCTGTTCGTGTTGCAATGGTTCACGGACAACTTCCAAATAATGTACGCGACCACAACATGAAAGAATTTGCCGAAGGGAAAATAAATATCCTTGTTGCCACCACAGTGATTGAAGTGGGCTTAGATGTTCCCAATGCCTGTGTGATGGTGATTGAAAGTTCTGAACGTTTCGGTCTTTCACAGTTACACCAGCTGCGTGGAAGAGTAGGGCGCGGTGCCGAAGAATCATTTTGCATTCTCATGACGGGCTATAAACTTTCTGCCGAAGCGCGAGTGCGTATGGAAACGATGGTGCGCACCAACAACGGTTTTGAAATTGCCGAAGTGGATTTGCACCTCCGCGGTCCGGGCGACATGGCGGGCACACAGCAAAGCGGAATCACCGATTTGCACATAGCCGATCTGATAAAAGATTCGCAGATACTCACTTTCTCCCGCGACATTGCAGAAAAACTTTTACTAGCTGACCCCGACCTCTCCCTCCCTGAAAACCTGCCCATCCTTACCGAACTCACCCGAATCAAAAAAGCAAAACCGTATTGGGGAAGGATTAGTTAGGGCGCGTCCTTCGAAGACTCAGGTCAGGCTTTCGCCACTCGCTTTTTTGTGAAACACAAAAAGAGCTCAGACAATTGGCTCAATCCTTCGCGCAAAAAAATTACCACCCCTTCCCCTCCTTCAAAAGGAGGGGAGATTTTTTGGTGAATCATTTTACCCCGACATGAATGTCGGGGCTATTAATATTAAACTCCTAAGGAGTTTTTCCTCGCTCCATAGGAGCGATATGTTAATAGTCCTCCGATTTATCGGAGGGAAAACGAAATGCCCACACCTCACACGGCTGTTTGCGCGAAGGATAGAAGCGAAAATCCTTTGGCGAGAAGATTCTTCGCTTTGCTCAGAATGACAAAGCCAAAGATTGTAGCGGATAGCCTGATCCCTTGCGTTTCGCTTGGGGACGCGCCCAAATAACACCCATCGTTAATTGTTTGTTAATTGAATTGCTTGTTTCCGTTTCGTTTCCTATCTATTTTCGCGCGGTAAAAAAATCGGTGTAATCATTTTTCATAATCTGTGTAATCGTTTAAATGAAAATCAAAAAAATATTGGTCGCCAACCGTGGCGAAATCGCAATCCGGGTTTTCCGCGCCTGCTTTGAACTTGGTTTGAAGACGGTCGGAATTCATACCTACGAAGACCGCTACTCCCAGCACCGCTACAAAGCCGATGAGTCCTATCAGGTCGGAAAAGATGACGAAGCGCTCAAGCCCTACCTGAACATGGACGAAATAATAAATCTTGCCAAAGAAAAACAAGTAGATGCCATTCATCCCGGCTACGGATTTCTCTCCGAGAATGCAGAATTCGCGCGCAAGTGTGCAGAGAACGGAATTATTTTCATAGGTCCCAAACCTGAAGTAATGCTCGCACTGGGCGATAAAATTTCTGCCAAGAAAATTGCGCAGGCAAATAATATTCCCATCATTGAAAGCAGTAACAAGGATTTGAAGAATATAAAAGTCGCTCTGGAGGAAGCGGATAGAATCGGATTTCCGTTGATGCTGAAAGCAACAGCCGGAGGTGGAGGAAGAGGAATGCGTGTGGTTCGCAATTCGGAAGATCTGGAAAAATCTTTTGATGAAGCAAGGCGCGAAGCAAAAAATGCTTTTGGTGATGACACCGTATTTCTTGAAAAGTTTGTAGAAAATCCCAAACACATTGAAGTTCAGATTGCGGCTGATAATTTCGGACACATTGTTCATCTTTTTGAGCGCGACTGTTCCGTTCAGCGCAGGTATCAGAAGGTGGTAGAAGTAGCCCCTTCGTTTGGTTTGCCGCAGGAAGTAAGGCAAAAACTCTATAACTACGCCCTGAAGATTTGCAAAGCAGTAAACTATAATAATGTCGGGACGGTGGAATTTCTAGTGAGCGCCCAAACCCTTCCCCAAAGGAAGGGAGATGGAGAAGAAGCCCAACCCCAGCCCTTCCCCAAGGGAAGGGAGAAAAAAAATTCTGAGAACAGAAAGCGTGAAAAAAAAGTCCTCCCCTTGGGGGAGGATTTAGGTGGGGCTTCATGGTCTCTTTACTTCATCGAAGTAAATCCCCGTATTCAAGTAGAGCATACTGTAACTGAAATGGTAACTGGAATTGATATCGTGAAAACACAAATCTTTGTTGCGGGAGGATACAAACTAAGCGATACGCAGATTAAAATTTTATCACAGGATGCGATAAAAACAAACGGTTATGCAATTCAATGCCGTGTTACCACCGAAGATCCTGAGCAGGATTTCAAACCCGATTACGGAACGGTGATTACTTACCGAAGTCCTGGCGGATTTGGAATTCGTTTGGATGCCGGCAGTGTTTATCAGGGAGCAACCATCAGCCCGTTCTTTGATTCCATGCTGGTAAAAATTTCCGCGCACTCCCGCACGCTCGATGGCGCTTGCAGAAGAATGCACCGTGCGCTTTCTGAATTCCGCATCCGTGGAGTGAAGACGAATATTCCTTTTCTTGAAAACATCGTTAACCACAAAGATTTTCACGATGGCAAAGCAACAGTTTCTTTTATTGCGAATCACAAAGAGCTTTTTATCTTTCAGAAACGATTAGACAGGGCAACCAAGGTAGTGAAGTTTTTGGGAGATACTATTGTGAACGGAAATCCGGATGTAAAAGTAGTGGATAAGACGAAAATATTTCAGAAACCGAATGTTCCTTCGTACAATCATTATGATAGATTTCCTGAAGGAACAAAAGACCTTCTTACGAAATTAGGTCCTGAAAAATTCTGCGAGTGGCTGAAAAAAGAAAAAAAGATTCATTACACCGATACTACTTTCCGCGATGCGCATCAGTCACTTCTTGCAACTCGTATGAGAACCTATGACATGCTGAAAGTGGCTGAAAGTTTCGCAAAGAACCACCCGCAGGTGTTCAGCATGGAGGTTTGGGGTGGCGCCACGTTTGATGTGTGCCTGCGTTTCCTCTATGAAAATCCATGGCGCAGATTGATAGACATCCGCAAAGCAGTTCCTAATATTCTTTTGCAGATGCTCATCCGCGGCTCAAATGCAGTGGGCTACACTGCGTATCCTGATAATCTTGTGGAAAAGTTCATCGAGAAATCATATGAGCATGGCATAGACATTTTTCGTGTGTTTGATTCGCTTAACTGGCTGAAAGCGATGGAGCCGAGCATTAGCGCCATCCGAAAAAAAACCAAAAGTATCGCGGAAGTGGCGATGTGTTACACAGGAGAGATTCTCGATACAAGCAGGAAAAAATATAATCTCAAGTATTATCTCAAACTAGCGAAGGAAATAGAAAATTCAGGTGCGCACATTCTTGCGATAAAAGATATGGCTGGTTTGCTCAAGCCATATTCTGCTTACGAACTTATTTCCGAACTGAAACAAAAAATAAAAATCCCGATTCACCTTCACACGCATGATACTTCTTCACTTCAATCAGCCATGTATCTCAAAGCGATTGAAGCGGGAGTGGACGTGATTGACGTTGCGCTTGGCGGATTGTCGGGTTTGACTTCCCAGCCCAATTTTAATTCCATCGTTGAGATGATGAAATTTCACAAGCGGGAAAATAAGATTGATGTAGATAAATTAAATCAGTTCTCAAATTACTGGGAAGACGTGCGTGAGTATTATTATTCTTTTGAATCGGGATTGAAAGCAAGTACTGCAGAAGTTTTCTACCACGAAATGCCGGGCGGGCAATATTCCAATCTGGTTCAGCAGGCAAGTGCGCTTGGAGTAGGGGAGAAGTTTGAAGAAATCAAGAAAACCTATCGTGATGTGAATCTTTTGTTCGGAGACATTGTGAAAGTTACTCCAAGTTCAAAAGTGGTAGGCGACATGACTCTGTTCATGATTTCAAATGGGCTCACGGCAAAAGATGTGCTGGAAAAAGGTGGTACACTTTCTTTCCCCGAATCCGTGCATGGATTTTTCAGAGGAGATTTGGGACAATCGCCAGGAGGTTTTCCAAAGCAATTACAGAAGTTGGTTTTGAAAGATAAAAAACCCTACACCAATCGCCCTAACGCACATCTTGAGCCGGTTGATTTTGAACAAGAGTTTGAAGAGTTTAAAAAGAAGTTCAGGGAAAGCGATTTAGGCAGACCTATTTATATCACCGATTTTCTTTCATACAAAATGTATCCGAAGGTCTTTGAAGATACGTTTAAGAAGTGGACAGAATTTGGGTTTGTTTCTCGCATACCAACAAGAAATTTTTTCTTCGGAATGAATTTAAACGAAGAAACGATTATTGAACTCACGGCTGGAAAATCCATCATCGTGAAATTGCTTTCCATCGGTCCACCGAATGAAAACGGAATGAGAACGGTCTTCTTCAAAGTAAACGGACAAACCCGCAACATTGAAGTGCAAGACCGCTCGCTCAATATTAAAAAGGAAGAAAACCAAAAAGTGGAGAATGGAAACTCAAAACATATCGGTGCTCCGTTGCAGGGACTCCTCTCAAAAGTTTTTGTGAAGAAAGGACAGACAGTAAAAAAGAACGAACCGCTTTTCGTTATTGAAGCGATGAAAATGGAAACAACAGTCACTGCTCAAACAGATGTGGAGGTAAAAAATATTTCGCTTAAAGAGGGTGTCCGTGTAAGTGCGGATGACCTTGTGGTTATCTTGAATTAATTTTTACTTTTGCCTGTGTAAGCCAGCGCCATGGAAGAACTGATTATTAAAGGAACAGACTACTCCCCCGAAGTTGTTTTTAGCCCGAAGAACAGCACGTATTCTATCTCCGGCTGGTCTCGTCCGGAAAGTCCGTTCAAGTTTTATGAGCAGGTTTTTAAATGGATTGAAGATAAAGGCGTGAAGTTTCTGAACAACGCGACTATAGATTTCAAGATCGAATATTTCAACACCCCTTCGGCTAAAATGATTCGTCATATGTTTGAAAAATTAGATTTGCTGTATCAGCAAGGCGTGAAGATGAATGTGGTTTGGTACTATGATGATGTGGAATCTAAAGAAGAATTTGAGTATGAGTTCGCACAAGGATTGGGTTTTCCGATTAAGTACATAGAAAAAAAACAATAATATTTTAATATACTCCTATGGAAGCAATTTTCATTAAAGCAACGGATGTATCTCCGGAAGTTATCATGAGTCCTGGTGATAAAAAATATTCTATTTCAGGATGGTCGCGCCCTGAAAGTCCCTCTAAGTTTTACGATCCTGTGATGAAATGGATAGAGGAGAACGGAGAAAAACAATTGAATGGTGCAACGATAAATTTCAAAATAGAATATTTTAACACACCTTCTGCGCGCGTACTCCGCGAAATCCTTGACCAGTTGGAAAACCTCCATAAGAAAGGTGTAAAGATGACCGTGAACTGGTATTATGATGATGAAAGTGCCAAAGAGGAATTTGAATATGAGTTCGCCCAAGGGCTTACTATTCCAATCAGTTTCATCGAAAAGAGTTAATCTGCAGATTTTTCTGCCCTGAAGTTCAGTAAGTTATGAGTTATGCAAAAATATATGTACATACATATAATGTTTATGCATATATTTGATCCATGAAGCTGGAGGATGAAATAAAACAAAACAAATTCAAAAGCGAATACCAGAAGCTCGGGATAAATATTGTTTATACGGCTAACTGGCTGACGCATCATCATGCGAAACATTGTCGTCTGCATAACATTACTTCCGAGCAGTTTAATATCCTGAGAATACTCCGCGGGCAATTTCCGAATCCTGCAACCGTAAACCTTCTGATCGAAAGAATGTTGAATAAAATGTCTAACGCATCAAGGTTGGTGGAAAAGCTGAGAAAGAAAGGACTTATAGAAAGGAAAATTTCTATAAATGACCGCAGGGCTTGTGACGTGCTTATTACAAAAAAAGGTTTAACCCTGCTCGCGGAACTTGATAAAGCGGAAAAAGAATGGAATAAATTAATTTCTCATCTATCAGAAAAAGAAGCGAAGATGGTAAATGGCATATTAGACAAAATGAGAAAATAATTTTTTAGAATGATTCATATATATATCAAAGGTCAGAACAAATTAAAAACAACTAAAAACAAAAACAAAAACAAAAATGAAAAAAACAATTTATGGAGTTACAGTGATCGGAATGATTGCCCTCTCCGCTTTCACAATGAATGATGACATCTACAAGGTAGACACAAAAGCAAGTTCCCTGGAATGGACTGGTAAAAAACTCACTGGCGAACACAACGGAACCATCCTGCTCTCATCTGGAGAAATAACGATGAAGAAAGACGTTGTTACAGGAGGAAAATTTGAAATAGATATGACCAGTATCGAAGACAAAGATTTATCCGGAGAATGGAAAACCAAGATGGATGGACATTTAAAGTCGGCAGATTTTTTTGATCCGGTAAAATTCCCGAAAGGAAAGTTTGAAATTATATCTGCCACCCCGATTAAAGATGCAAAAGAAGGTGACTTTACGCATCACGTAAAAGGCAATTTGACAATAAAGGAAATAACAAACCTAATTGAGTTTGACGCTGTGATAAAAATGAAAGGTGAAAATATTGCCTGTGTCGGAACAGCTACCATTGACCGCTCCAAGTTTGACATCAAGTATGGTTCAAAATCTTTTTTCCCTGAAATAGGAGATAAAATAATTTACGATGAGTTCACTGTTAAATTTAATGTTGTTGCTTCAAAATAACTATTAATAATAATCTTAAATAATCTTTATGGAAACAACAAAAGTTACAGCGCTTGCAAACGGACCACTCATGGTGGAAGGAAACATCATTGTCATAAAAACGGACGGAACAACAGAAGTAAAAGAAGAGAAATCATTTTTGTGCCGGTGCGGACACTCTTCCAATAAGCCGTACTGTGATGGAGCGCATAAGCAGAATAATTTTGTCGGATAGAACTCTCCCTGGAAGTGGAATGTAGGGGTGTTTGATATGAAAACAATTTTTCACCCTGCTGATGAACGCGGCCATGCCGATCACGGATGGCTGAATGCCTATCATTCATTTTCATTTGCAAACTGGTATGACGCAAAGAAAGTTCAGTTCGGTTTGCTGAGAGTTTTGAACGATGACACCATTGCTCCCGCTATGGGTTTCGGGATGCACCAGCACGATAATATGGAGATCGTAACGATACCCCTGAAAGGAATTCTCGAGCATAAGGATTCTATGGGAAATACCGGGCAAATAAAACCTGGCGAAATACAGGCGATGAGCGCAGGCACAGGAGTTTTTCATTCCGAATATAACGGCTCAAAAACTGA
Source organism: Bacteroidota bacterium (assembly GCA_016213405.1). NCBI lineage: Bacteria > Pseudomonadati > Bacteroidota > Bacteroidota bacterium. The sequence continues at coordinate 40,904 of JACRAM010000125.1, read as the reverse complement.
AGAGACAAAACTTTTTCAGGTCTGGATTTTTCCGAAAGTAAAAGACGTTGAACCTCGCTATGAACAGAAATCATTTTCTGCTGAAGAACGAAAAAATAAATTTCATACGATTGTCTCTCCGGAGAAGTTAGATAAAACGATGTGGATCAATCAGGACGCGTTTTTCGCTCTCGGAAATTTCGACAAAGGAAAAACTTCTGATTATTCTATCCGGCATAAAAGAAATGGCGCCTACGTAATGGTGGTGGAAGGAGAAATTGAAATTGACGGACAAAAATTATCAAGAAGAGATGCTATGGGCATTTGGGATACAAATAAGGTCAGCATCAAAGCAAATTCTGATTCAGAAATCCTTGTGATAGAAGTGCCGATGAACTAATACGCGAGTATTGGACCTAACCATTTCTCCATTTCTTCCAACTTCATTCCTTTCCGCTTTGCGTAATCTTCCACCTGATCTTTTCTGATTTTTCCCGCTCCGAAATAATGAGATTCAGGATGTGAAAAATATAAACCGCATACGGCAGCAGTTGGGTACATCGCCATGCTTTCAGTCAGGGTGATGCCTGTGTTCTTCTCCACCTCAAGCAAATCAAATAAAATCTTTTTCTCAGTATGGTCGGGCTGTGCCGGATAACCGTGTGCTGGACGAATGCCAATATATTTTTCCTGTATGATTTCTTCACCCGTAAGATTTTCCTCCTTTGCATAACCCCAGAATTCTTTTCTCACCCTTGCATGAAGATGTTCTGCGAATGCTTCGGCTAACCGGTCAGCGAGCGCTTTTAGCATGATGGAAGAATAATCATCGTGGTCTTTTTCAAATTCGGCTAATTTTTTTTCTATTCCGATTCCGGTGGTGACTGCGAATGCCCCGATAAAATCATTTTCTGCTTTCACAAAATCAGATAACGCAACATTGAACTGTCCGCTTGTTTTTTTTGTTTGCTGCCGAATCGTGTGAAGAACAACTTCTTTCTTGCCATTCGCAATATGAATATCATCATCTGCAGAATGTGCAGGATAAAATCCAATCACTGCATTTGCCTGAAGCCACTTCCCTTCAATAATTTTCTTCAGCATTTTTTGAGCATCATCGAAAAGCTTTTTGGCTTCTGCTCCTCTTTCTTTATTATCAAATATTTTCGGATAGGTTCCTTTCATGTCCCAGCTATGAAAAAACGGAGTCCAGTCAATAAACTTTGCGATTTCTTCCAGTGGATAATTTTTCAATGTCTTGTTGCCGATGAAAGAGGGCTTCACAGGTATGGCGGATTCGCTGAGCAGGAATTTATTTTTCCTTGCCTCTTCCAGCGATAAATAAATATTCTGTGAATGTGATTTTTTGTTTTGCTCACGGATGAGGTGGTATTCATCCTGAACATTTTTCATAAAATTCTTGTGCAATGCTTTAGAAACCAGATTTCCCACAACAGGAACACTGCGCGATGCATCATTTACATGCACCACAGAATGAGAATAGTTTGTGGCGATTTTTACAGCCGTATGAACTTTCGAAGTGGTTGCACCGCCAATGAGTAAAGGAATATTAAATCCTTCTCGCTCCATTTCTTTTGCCACATGCACCATTTCATCCAATGAAGGAGTGATGAGTCCGCTCAAGCCGATGATGTCCACTTTTTCTTTTTTCGCTGCGGCAAGAATTTTTTCGCAAGGCACCATTACGCCAAGATCAATCACTTCGTAATTGTTGCAGGCAAGTACAACGCCCACAATATTTTTACCGATGTCGTGCACATCGCCTTTCACGGTAGCCAATAAAACTTTTCCGGCAGACTTTCCTTCTTCACCTGCAACCTTTTCAACTTGCAGATAGGATTCCAGATACGCTACCGCTTTTTTCATCACGCGTGCGCTTTTCACTACCTGGGGTAAAAACATTTTCCCGCTTCCGAATAAATCCCCCACCACATTCATTCCATCCATCAGAGGGACTTCGATTACGTGCAATGCCTTCGGGAAAGTTTTGCGAGCTTCTTCCACATCCGATTCAATAAAATCGGTAACTCCTTTCACGAGTGAATGAGTGAGCCGTTCACCTACAGTTCCTCTGCGCCACTCTTCGTCCTTAACTTCTTTTTGTTTTCCCGCTCCTTTAACTTTTTCTGCGTAATTAATTAACCGTTCGGTTGCGTCATCGTTTCGGTCGAGGAGAACATCTTCCACCAATTCCAATAGTTCTTTCGGAATCTCATCGTACACCTGAAGCTGTGACGGATTCACAATCCCCATATCCATTCCGGCTTTTATTCCGTGATATAAAAATGCAGAGTGAATGGCTTCACGCACATGATCATTTCCGCGGAAAGAAAACGATACATTGCTCACACCCCCGCTGACTTTTGCCAACGAAAGATTTTTCTTGATCCATTTTGTTGCTTCAAAATAATTTATCGCATTCTTGCGATGTTCCTCCATTCCTGTTGCGATGGGAAAAACATTGGGGTCAAAAATTATGTCCTGCGGAGGGAACTTCACCACTTGGGTGAGAATTTTGTAGGCATGCGCGCATACTTCAATTCTTCGCTCGTAAGTATCGGCTTGTCCCTTTTCGTCAAACGCCATTACGATCACAGCAGCGCCATATTTTTTTACTTTCTTCGCCTGCTCAATAAAAATTTTCTCCCCTTCTTTCATCGAAATGGAATTCACGATTCCTTTTCCCTGAATACATTTCAGCCCGGCTTCAATCGCATAAAACTTGGAGGAGTCGAGCATGATCGGAACTTTCGAAATATCGGGTTCAGCCGCGATGAGGTTGCAGAACTTTGTCATCGCTTCCACGGCATCCAGCATTCCTTCATCCATGCAAATGTCAATCACCTGTGCACCGCCTTCCACCTGATCGCGGGCTACGGAAAGTGCTTCATCATATTTTCCGTCAATAATAAGTTTGGCAAACTTACGCGAGCCAGTCACGTTTGTACGTTCACCAATATTCATGAAATTAGAATCAGGACGATAAGTGACTGCTTCCAATCCGCTCAGGCGCAGATAGGGTTCTGTCTTCGGAATTTCCCTCGGTTTAGTTTTACGTGCGTGTTCCGCAATATGACGGATGTGGTCAGGTGTTGTTCCACAGCAGCCGCCAACGATATTCAGAAAACCGTTCTCCAGAAAATCATCAATCTGCTGACACATGGTCTCAGGTGTTTCATCGTACTCGCCAAATTGATTGGGCAAACCGGCATTCGGATAGGCGCTGATGAAGAAAGGAGCTTTCGAGGAAAGTTCTTCCAGGTAAGGCCTCATCTCTTTTGCTCCAAGCGCACAGTTTAAACCAACGCTCAATAAGTTCATGTGCGAAATAGAATTTAGAAAAGCTTCTACGGTTTGTCCGCTCAAGGTTCTTCCGCTTGCATCAGTGATGGTTCCCGAAACCATCACGGGCAATTCAATTCCTTTTGCTTCAAATATATTTTGAATTGCAAAGAGAGCAGCCTTCGCATTCAGCGTATCAAAAATAGTTTCAACCAAAAGCAAATCAACACCTCCGTCCATCAAACCTCTGACTTGTTCAGAATATGCTTCAACGACTTCGTCAAAGGTCACAGCGCGAAAACCCGGGTCATTTACATTGGGAGAGAGAGAAAGAGTTTTGTTGGTGGGACCAAGTGCGCCAGCTACGAATTTAGGATTAAGGATTTTGGATTTAGGATTTTGTTGATGAAATTCTTCGACCGAAGATTTTGCAATCTTCGCGGCTTCCAAATTAATTTCATACGCCAAACTTTCCATCTTGTAATCCGCCAGAGAAATTTTCTGCGCATTGAAAGTATTCGTCTCAATAATATCTGCACCTGCTTTTAAATATTCAAGATGAATGTTTTTAATGATATCGGGTTGCGTGAGAACAAGCAAATCATTATTTCCTTTCAAATCACTTGGGAAATTTTTAAATCGAGAGCCACGATAATCCGCTTCACTCAGTTTGTGCTGCTGAATCATCGTGCCCATTGCCCCGTCAATGACGAGGATGCGCTCTTCTAATATTTTTCTTATGTCATTCATTTTAAAAAAAAATCCCTACCGTTTTGTCGGAAGGGATTATATATAATTGTGTTTTATTTCAATTACCTCCGACTTATCTTTTTTACGATTTGGCACCTTTCCTCCGATAAATCGGAGGCGGTTGTCAAGGTTTCACTGGGCGTCTCCCTCCACCTTTCGCGATAAGTAATTTATAAGAACTAGTGCAAAGATAAGCAAGATGAGCAAACAGGCAAAAATTACTTCTTGGCTAGAAAGGAGCGCATAAAGCCAAGGATCTGTTTGCGGAAGATAAACGCAATCATGCAATAAGGAAGTGCAAGTAAATAAAGAATTCCATGATTCAATGCGTTGCCAACCGTTTTTGAATTTGCTCCGTCAGTTGCAATCTTCCGGCACATAGAGCACTGCGCAATGGAATCATCTGCCAGAAAAATTACCAGTGCGATAATAAAGAGCATTAAGAAAATACGAGTGCCTTTGAATTTCATGAAACAAATATAAGAAGAAAAATTCAGAAGGAATAATAGGGGGAAATCATAAGGTAAACAATAACTCCTGTGATGGTAACATATAGCCAGACAGGATAACTCCATCGGACAATTTTTTTATGCTGGGGAACTTTCATGTTCAATCCGAAATAAAAAGAAATTAAAATAAAAGGAAGCACAAGGCTGGCAAGAAGAATGTGCGAAAGAAGAATTACTAAATAGAGAGGACGAAGAGAACTATCGACTGGGAATTTAGTTTCTTCGGAAAAGTAGTGGTAGAGAATGTATGAAACAAGAAATAGAGAAGAAAGAAGAAATGCAGTGAGATTTATTTTCTTGTGAACCGGAATATTTTTTCTTTTGATAAAGTAGAGGGAAGCAAGCAGTAATACCGAGCACGTTCCGTTAATTACTGCATTAAGAAAGGGTAAATGCCTGACAAAATCAGGAACAAAATCAGGTTTCGGAATAATATTTAATATGACAACAACAGTAAAGACAATTAATGAAACAATAACACTCAGAATAAAAATTTTCTTATCCGTCATTCGTGCTTCTGATAAATTTTTGGTTTTGAATTTCTGGATTGGTATTCAGCGGATACTATTTTTATATCATTTATCAGTTTGTTAACGTGGGCAGAATCGGTGCCGTCATAATAACCGCGTATTCTTTTATCCTTATCCACAAGAACGAACATTTCGCTATGAAGAAACCCTCCAGGTGCACGCGGGTCTTCCTCCACGGCAAGTTTGTAACCGTCAATCGCAATGTCATAAATATCTTTTTTGTTTCCTGTTACCAGCATCCACTTTTTTGAATCGGCATGAACCAATTTTGAGTATTCGGCAAGAACGGGAACGCTGTCGTGCGCTGGATTTACAGTATGTGAAATGATAAGAAAGTCAGGAGTTTTCTGTGTTACTGCGTTCACGCGCTCCATCTGGAACATCATTTTGGGGCAAATGGTAGGACAGGTGGTGAAAAAGAAATCAGCCACATAAATCTTGTCAGCAAAGTTTTTGTCTGTAACTGTATCGCCATCCTGATTAATAAACCGGAAGGGGGGGATGGTGTGGTAGATGGTATCGGTTTTTTCTTTTCCATCCACAACGGTTGTCTTTACATCTTCGGGGTAAAAAATGGAAAGGTGCATCATGCGGTGTTTGCCTGTGGAGAAAAAAATGTAAACAAGCGCTGGGAAAAGTAGGATTACCAGAAGAAGAACGGGCTTTTTCATGATTTACAAAATACGAATGTGGACGAATGTACGAAAGAGAACAAAAGAAATTCATTCCATCAGCACATTTATTAATTTATCTTGAAAGATTTTTTATCTATTGTTCAAGGATTCAATTTTGTTGCTCTGGATGCCCTGCGAAATAAAAAGAAAAAAAGCAAGCCCATTAAAATCGGTAGCCCTGCAAGTATACCTGTAGTCAGGATATAAGCATCTAATTTTTCCTGCGAAGCTCCTCCTTTACACACACTGCAAGCGAAAATAGCTTCAGGCAGAAAAAAGAACAGCAAAGAAATTACAAGTATGAATTTTTTTTTCATAAAAAATTTTCTGCAACAAGAATGATTAACACAATAGGCAAATAAGCAAAACAGCTCAGCATTAAACTCACTGCTGATTTATCGGTTCTTAATTTATAAAATCGGAAGGCAAACAAAAGCATGATGATTCCTGCAAGGGCAATCATCCATGTTACATGAATGCCAGATGACTCATACATATATAACAGAAGTCCAGTAGGAATAATAAGAAATGTTGAAAGCAGTATAAGAATGGCGGATGTTTTACTTTTCTCAGATGTGGGCAGCATTTTTATTCCTGCTTTGTTGTATTCATCACTGAGCAGCCATGCAATAGACCAAGTGTGCGGAAATTGCCAGATGAACTGAATCAGAAACAAGAATAATGTTTCGCGAGAAATTGCACCTGTTGCCGCAGCACAGCCGATGACAACAGGCAGCGAACCCGCTATAGCACCGGGAACTACAGATAACCAGGTGATTTTTTTTAGTGGCGTGTAAATGCAAATGTAAATGAACATTGCGACAGCGCCAAGAACAACACAGATAGAATTTATTTGAGAAAGAATATACAGTCCGGAAATTCCAAGAATAAGAGCAAGTATCAACGCTTCGCTTACTTGCATACGCTCTGTCGCAAGCGGACGGTTAGCCGTGCGCTTCATCAGTTTGTCTGATTCTCTTTCAATAATTTGATTGAACGTATTTGCCGAACCTGTGATAAAAAATCCCCCTATGGAAAGCATCCATATTGATAACGTATCTACATTTCTGTGAGTTGCCCACAAATATGCCATCGCAGCAGAAAACACAACGAGAAATGACAAACGCATTTTAATCAGTTGCGCGTAATCAGAAAGTTTTGCTTTCAGAATTTGTATAGGAGTTTTTATGGAGATGGTTGTTTCCATTTTTAACTTAAATAAACAAGTATGTAAAGCACAGGCCAAATTCCAACAACAAAATACCAGTACATACTGCATGCTGATATTCTATTGAGTAATTTTTCGTTGGGCGATTTTTTATTGACTGAAAGTAAAATGTAAAGAAGAATGCAAAGTCCAACAATTACATGAAATCCATGTGCGCCTATCAGCGTATAGAAAAATGCACCGTATAAACTGGAGGTGGTGGTCAGCCCGAATTGTAAAAGTTTTACCCATTCTATTCCCTGTATGGTAACGAAAGCAAATCCTAACAACAGGGTAACTATCAATAATTTTTTTTCGTTTCCTTCTGCATATTTTTTTCGAAAGAAGTAAAGAGTAACTGAACTAAGAAGCAGAATGAATGTGTTCATTGCAGTTATTTCAATCGGTAATCTTGGCTGCCCGTATGGGGGCCACGAGGCACCCGCTTTGTTCACAAGATACGCGCTGATTAATCCCGCAAAGAACATTAACTCTGTTGCAATGAGCAAAGACATTCCTATTGCTCCGTCAGAAATTAAAGCCCCTCTCCGCCTCTCCCCAAAGGGGAGAGAGTATAATTTATTTTTTGTAACTATTTCCGTTTGCATTTTCAATTTGTTTTTGTTTCCCCTTCCCTTTGGGAATGGTTAGGGATGGGCTTTTATTTTACAACATCACGGGTTATTAATGTAATATCGGGGAACACTCCCCAGAAAAACGAAGCAAGAATAAAAACCACAACCAATACCACTACCAAAATCAGTATTGGTTCAAATTTAAGATGCATGAAATTTCCTACTACAAGCCCTGCTTTTATCAGCGCAACAAGAAATATTAAGCTTACTCCGATCATGGGAGAAGTAAAATATCCTACTACCAAACTCGCCCCCATCAGTACAAGAAGAGACAAAAATATTTTTCCGTAATTAGGATGCCCGTGATAATCCTGTTCATCAGGAAATGCTTTTCCGGGCGGCTGGTTTGTGATTGAGTGATTCATAGTTTTTTGTTTAGCCCCCTCTAACTCCCCCAAAGGGGGAGAATGAAGGGGTGTTGTTTCTTATGTTTTTACTTTTTTATAGTTTTTACTTTTTAATTCCAATCTAATTACCCTTCCCTTTGGGAAGGGTAGGGATGGGCTTTTTATTTTGCGAGATACAATAGTGGAAACAGAAATATCCATATAATATCCACCATGTGCCAGTACATTCCTCCAAGTTCCACGCGGTGAAGGTTTTTTCCTTTGCGCGCTCCCATCATAACGATAAACAAAATGAGCATTCCCACTATCACATGTAACGCATGCAATCCTGTTGCGAGATAATAAAATGACCAGAAGTTTGCGCCAACCGATTCTCCTTTTGCGACAAGCGATGGACTTGTGAGTGTAAAACCATGACTGATTTCATTGGTGTATTCAATTGATTTCACAACCAGAAACATTAATCCTAATCCGATGGTGGCGCTCATCCAGAGCACAATTTTATTCAACTGCTTTTTGATAGATGCCGTATGCGACATAACAACTGTAAAACTGCTCGTGAGAAGCACGATGGTATTCAATGCTCCCAGCGGAGTGGAAGTATGCGCTGCCTGCTCTCCCCATTCGGGATAGCGCAAGCGGTATAAAATGTAACAGGCGATAAGGCCTCCGAAAATAATCAGTTCGCCTGCAATCAAAACCCATACACCGAGCCGCCCTTGCGGAACATCTTTGATGGAGGGAATGGAAATAGTTGTTGTGCTCATAGTTTTTTATTTTTCGTTTTGTGGATAAAAATCTTCTGTCCTGTCAGGCAAACTGTATTCATAAGCGCCTCGATACACTTCCGGATACACTTCAAAGTTTCCGTGCTGTGGAGGAGAATCTGTCTGCCATTCAAGCGTGTTTGCCTCCCATGGATTTCTGCCTGCCACTTTTCCTTTTCTGTAACTCCAGAAAACATTGATGATGAGAAGCAGTTGAGAAGAAATAAGTATAATGGTTGCAATGGTGGATATAATCCGAATATGTTGAATAGGAAGAGTCATGAGCGAATCAAAACTGGAATAGTCGGCAATTCTTCTGTGTTCGCCCTGAAGCCCTGAAAAGAAAAGCGGAAAAGCAAACGCATGGAATGAAAGGAAGGTCAGCCAGAAATGGATTTTTCCAATCTTCTCGTTGAGCATTCTGCCAAAATATTTCGGATACCAATAATAAATAGCTGCGAAAGTTCCGAATATCACAACAGGAATCAGCACATAATGAAAATGCGCAATTACGAAGTAGGTATCGTGTGCATAGATGTCAAACGTATCGGAACCAAGAAAAAGTCCTGTCAATCCTCCTATTAAAAAAGAACCAATGCCAGCAATGGTCCATATCATCGGCATTTTTAAACGGATGGAACCGCCCCAAAGGGTGGCTAAGTAAGAAAGAATTATTGCTGCAAACGGAATAGAAATCAAAATTGTTCCCACACTGAAAAATGTCGCCATCCTTGGGTCAATGCCTGAAATAAACTGATGATGCGCCCAAACAATCACAGAAAGAACAGAAGCAATCAGCGCCATGTAGATAATAGTTTTATAAGCGAAAATCGGTTTGCGTGAAAATGTTGAAATGATTTCGGCTGTTACTCCCAGCGAAGGGAGCAGTAAAACATATACTTCAGGGTGCCCGAAAAACCAAAACAGGTGCTGAAATAAAATCGGGTCGCCTCCGCGGTAAGGGTCATAAAATCCTGTTCCCATATTAATATCCAACAGCATCATAAAAGCTCCTGCAATAAGAGGTCCCACAGAAAACATAAAAATTATACCTGCAAGATTTGCAAACCATACATAAATAGGTAAACGAAATGCCGTCATTCCCGGTGCGCGTTTGTTAATGGTGGTGGTCAAAAAATTTATTCCTCCCATGAGCATGGAAACAAATTCAAGCGCAACTGCAAGAAGGAGAAATGTTTGTCCTGTAAAAAAAGAGCCCCAGAAGGTAGGTTGGTGTGCCGTTATGGAAAGCGGAGGATACATGGTCCACCCACCCGCTGCTGCGCCTCCGGGAAGAAAAAAGGAAACCATCAAAACAATGGTGGAGACAAAAAATATCCAGAACGAAATCATATTCACGGTAGGGAATGCCATATCGTCTGTTCCTATCATCAGTGGAATAAACAGGTTGCCGAAACCTGCGAGAAGAATCGGCATTGCAAACCAAAAGAACATAATCATTCCGTGCAGGGTGATAAATGCGTTGTATTGCTGAGGTCCCATGTCTCCATAGAGCGGAATGGATTGCCCCGGATAAGCAAGCTGCATTCTGAAAACATAGGAGAGATAACCGCCCACCAGAGCCATAATCAATCCGGTTATGATGTATTGCTTACCGATTACTTTATGATCGGTTGCGAAAACATATTTTGTCCAGAAGTTTTGTTTTGTATGATTCATATAAAAATTATTTTGAACTGACTAATGAATTTTCGAGCTGTTTATTTTGCTGATACAATTCTGAAAGAAATTTTTTATAATCATTTTCATCTTCCACTGCCAAAAAGTTTCTCATCCTTGAATGAAGCAGCCCGCAGATTTCTGAACATTGAATTTCATATTTCCCCGGCTTTGTTGCCTGAAACCATTTCATAATAGTTCTGCCGGGAATTGCCATCTGCTTAAATCGCAAAACAGGAATGGTAACAGTGTGAAGCACATCTTTTGCCCTAATATCAATGACAATATTTTTATTCACCGGCACGTGCAGTTCGCTGTTCTGCTCGTCCACCACAATATCATCAGAAGTATTCAGTTCATTATCCTGCCCCGGATAAACAAAAACCCAATTCCATTGCCTGCCGATTATGCCAATGTGAACATCTGCCTGAGGAATTTGTTCTTCAATCCTTGCCCATGTGCCGTGCTCTTTTGCAAGAATGATAAAATCGCTGATGGCGAGAAGCGTTAACGGCAGTGCCACCCATTTCAAATGAACCCATTTGTCTCCTGTAAAATAAGCTGCCTTTTCTCTTTTTCGGAAAAGAGGAATGAGCAGCGCAATAATGCTGATTAAAAATGCTATGCTGACAAAAATCAATATGAGATAAAATAAATCATCTATCTCCTGCCCGTAGGTGCTGATATTATCTGGAAATATTTTCATATAAAAATGATTAGGGTTAGGGCTTATTTTTTTTTACGGTTGTGTCCCCGATACATTCGTTACGGGGCAGGCGGTGGCTGCACATCGCCCACGCTCACGGGCGCGGTAATGGTTAAGGTGGATTCATCTTCGGCAATGGCTTTGAGCGTATAGGTGGTGGTTACAGCAGGAGTTACCTGCGTGGTGCCCACGGGAGTTACTTCGCCAATGCCGGGTTCAATGCTCTGGCTCACCGAGCCGCTGATGTTTCTTGTTAGTGTAGATGATTGCCCTGCCGTGATAGCCGTTGGGTTTGCCGTAAACGTTCCGGTGGGCGGCACGCTGTTATCGCGCCCTTCGGTGATTACCACATTAAAACCATAGGTGCTGAGTTCTTCCTCCGAGCCGTTGTGAACAAACAGCAGCCGGTCGCGCACACGGGTAATGAGGTTGTAAACCGTTCCTTTGGTTTTGCTCGTTTGCCCTGCTTCAGTTCCCAGCGCGGTGTCGGCTGCCTGCATGAGGGGCTGGGCGCTTCCGTGCTGCTGCTGCGAACTCTTGCGTTTGGTTTTGGCGGTGGCAAGCTGGGTTGAATACAAGGTCATATCCACCTGCCCGGTGAGCGGGCTGCCTGCACCCAGCGCAGCGTGGCGGTCAAGAATATTCTTGGCTAACTTTTCCATTTTCTGATATTCGAAGATGGGTATTTCAACCGATACGTTTTTTATTCCGCCCGCATTGCTGATGACCACATTGAAACCGTATTTTTCAAGTTCTTCTTCTAAATCGGCATGAACAAACAGCAGGCGGTCGCGTATCATAGCGGTTAAGTGATACACCGTGCCGGCAGTATCCACATTTTGCCCGGGCGCGGTTCCCATTGCCGTGTTTGCTTCCAGCATGTCGGCTTCCGAATTTGCTTGCGCGGCATTGCCCTGCGCTCTTTTGGCAACCGTTATGCCATGCTTGGTTGCCAGCAAAACCATGTCCACTTCTCCTGTGAGCGGGCTGCCTGCTCCAAGAACAGCATGCCTTGTTAATGCGGCATCGGTTAATGTTTCCATGTCATCAGGACTTTCGATGGGTATTTCTACGCTAACGTTTCTTTGTGCCATTTTTTTCTTTTTTTTGTTATTTTTGTTGTTTTTAGTTCAAAAATTCAATTTAGATGCTCAACCCTGACTCTTAGATGCTCAACCCTGGCTCTCAGATGACCAACCCTGGCTCTTGGATGCTCAACCCTGGCTCTTGGATAACCAACCCTGGCTCTTAGATGACCAACCCTGGAGCCATGGTTGGTGTTATAGAAGCCATTCTTAGTCATATAGAAGGTATCATTAGTTGTATAGAAGCCATCCTTTGTGTTACAGGAACTCCCTGTGAGCAACAAAAAGCAAAAGATACTTTGCTCCGAAAGAGTATAATGAAACTTATCTGAGAGTCCTTCGTGCCGAATCCCGTTAGTTATTTTCTCATACGTATTGGTTGCTGATTTCATCCTGCCTGCTGTTTATTGGTTTTTATAGTAACCTCAAATATTCAAGAACTTTTCTTGCATCCTCCTGCGATAAATTCTGATTTGTCATCGGAACATTATTAAACTCCTTCAGCAGCTTTTGCGCGATTGGATCTTTGTCTAACATTTCCTGCGGGTTCAGAATCATATTCATTGTCCATTCAGGAGTTCGCCTGTCCAACACTCCTTTTTGCGGAGGTCCAATCAGTTTTTGAGTGGGGTTGTGGCAGGCAGTGCATTTAGAGTTGTAAATAGTTTTTCCTTCGGCAGCCATCGTTGTATCAATCACACCAAGAGTCAAACTCGTTACCGGACCAATTCCTTTATCCTTCATCGGGTCAGATTCTGTTGCGGTTGCTGCGCTGTCATTATTACCTCCGCTCTGAGTACAATTACTCAGCACGCTCATTGCAGCGATGCCAACCAAGGAGAGGAAAATTTTACTACGGATTTTCATACTTTTAAAGATATTAGTATTTATTTTTGTTATTGGTCAGAAATTTTTCTGCGCTTCATCAAATTTTATGTAAAGAAAAGTATGTTCTTGTTTCTGAGCAATGACTTGAATCATAAAAAAATATGTTTCATATCATAATTTATTCTGCCGACAGGCAATACTTTTGTCATAAATAATTTATTTATAGTGAACAAAGGGGGAAGTAATTGCGTTACCTGCGGAAAAAAATGTTTATCTCTTCTTGAAGGGCTGAATGACAATGAATTGGCATTACTTGAGGAAAAACGAACGGTAGTATCTTATCATGCAGGAGAAACCATTTATAAAGAAGGACTTTTACCGCATGGATTGCTCTGCCTCAGCAAAGGCAAAGCAAAGATTACGAAGCGAAGTCATGATGACGGTAAAGAACTGATTGTGGAATTAAAGAAGCCCGTTGATTTTATCGGGTTCACAGAGCTGCTTACCCATAAAAGATATGAAACAAACGCAGTTGCACTGGAGGATTCGGCAGTTTGTGTCATTGACCAAAATGATTTTTTCAAAGTGCTTGGCGGAAACAATGCATTTGCTTCTCGCATCAATCTGTATTTCGCAGAAGAACTGTCCAGAATGCAGAACAAAATAATATCGCTCACTCAAAAAAATCTGGATGCCCGCCTTGCTGAAGCTCTTCTTGAGTATTGCAATTTATATGGCGTGAACAAAAACGATGAAGTCAGCATTCACACATTGTTGAGAAGAGATGATCTTGCCGCGCTTGCCGGAATGACAGCTTCCAGCGTAAGCCGCACACTCACTGTTTTTGAAAAAGAAGGCATCATTGAAGTGCAAGGAAGAAGAATAAAAATTCTTGACAAGAAAAAACTGGAAGAGATTTCATCTTCTGATTCTCAGCAAGCATCAAGTTGAAGAAGATTCATATTTTTTTTATTTAACCTCCTATTGAACAATTGAAAGGTGAACAACCTGAAACCTGAAACTATTATTCGTGATGGGAAGGAATTTCGGTCTGCGTTTTAGAAACAGGGTCAATGGGGTTGCGGAAACCTTTTGAGTAACTGCCTTCAGTAACAGCAGTCATATAGATAAGGTATACAATGAAAAAACAGTAAGGTGCGAGCACTATCCATCGCATCCATTTGTTTTCATCACCAAGGTGCATGAACGCCATTACAATATATCCTGCTTTAACGAGCGTGAACATAACAAAGAAGATGATGAGGTATGTTTTGGAAACGTGCAATGAATTGTGAATGTCATGCCAGAACCAGCCGATGGTGAGTTCGATGAGCGTGACCACGAGCAGAAGCCAGAATACTTTCATCAGGTTTTTTCTTACACCTACTCCCGCTTCGTTGTTGTGCTGTGCGAGAAATTCGTAGTTGGGAAAGTTGTCTTGAAATTCCATAAATAAAATGATTACTTTGATTATTAATACAGATTACAGTAAATAGAAGAAAGTAAATACGAATACCCAAACTAAGTCTACAAAGTGCCAGTATAGTCCGACTTTTTCAATCCATTCGTAATGACCTCTTCTTTCAAAAACTCCTCTGTATGCCATGAGGAATGTAATGATGTTGATGACCACTCCGCTGAAAACGTGGAAACCATGAAAGCCCGTTATTCCAAAAAAGAAATTTGCGTAGTGGGGTGTAACAGAATATTCATTGTACTGAAGATTGGCTCCGTGAAAAACCTGTTGCACCCATTGCCCGTCAACAAACATCGTTCTCATGGCGCCTGTTTCAGAACCTTCGATGAAAACCCACCACTCCCACACCTGTGAGCCAAGGAATATTGCACCGCCAAGGATAGTAAGTCCCATCCATAATAATACTGCTTTCTTATCGCAGCGATGGCCTGCTTCAACGGCAAGAACCATGGTGACGGAACTTAAAATAAGGTCGAAGGTCATCCAGCCTACATAGACCAGAGGCAAATGGGCATGTGTGCCTGGAAAGTGGGTGAATACCTCGGTTGACACGGGCCACACATCGGCAAATTTGTGGCGAAAAAATCCGAGCGCAACAAGAAGTCCTGAAAAGGTGAGCGCATCAGAAATAAGGAAGAACCACATGAACATTTTTCCGGTACTGATTCCCAGCGGTGAGGTTCCTCCTCCCCATCCTTGCGGTTTTGCTGCTGTGTGTGAAGACATATATAAGTTTAAAATCTAAAGTTTAACGTTAGTGCGTGAAGTGCATAAACAAAAATAAATATACCCAAAGCAAATCAAGAAAGTGCCAGAAAATTGAACAGAGTTGCAAACCTAATAAATTTTTTGAATGATAAAATCCGTTGAAAGATTTAATGCAAACAACTATTAACATGACGATTCCGCCTGCAAAATGCGCCAGGTGAGCGCCTGAAATAACATAGAGGAAAGAGCCGGCCGGATTGCTTTTGTTCCCTCCTAAAAAAATTCCTTGCTTGACCAACGCATCATACGCCAAAAATTGGCAAACGATAAAAGTGATTCCCAGAAAAAGTGTAAGCATCGTACCAATCTTCACTCCTGAAAAATTATCTTTTTGTGCTGACCGATAGGCGAACAATAGCGTGAAACTGCTGGCGATAATTACTGCCGTGCTTACAAAAAATAGTTGAGGAAGTTCAAATGACAACCACCCCGGATCTCCGCTTCGCACCACATAGGCACTGGTGAGCCCGCCAAAAATCATGCACATGGAAACCATGGCAAGCCAAAGCATGGGCTTGGCTGATTTGTTTTTGATGGATTGTTTTTCTTCAGCGGAAATATTCATACTTTTATCCTAATAATATAGCAAGCTGAACTATTGGTAAATAGGCGAACGAACCAAACATTACTTCGCGTGCAGTTTTAACAGAACATTCGCGATATAATTTCACTGCCTGATAAAAAAATAAAAGTCCGGAAACAATGATGATAAGCGGAGAAATAACAGTATGCGTCATTCCGAAGAAAACAGGAACCATGCTCATGAGCAAAAGAAAAAGCGTGTACACCACAATCTGAAAGGCACTTGCTTTGTTTCTTTCTCCCGAAGGAAGCAAACGAAAGCCCGCTTTTTTATAATCATCATCCATCACCCAGGCGATTGCCCAGAAGTGCGGAAACTGCCACATAAATTGAATGGCAAAGAGAAGCAATCCGAAATACGGAACATGCCCGAAATTTTGGGTGGCGGCAATGGCACCGAGCAAAGGAGGAAACGCGCCAGGGAACGCACCCGCCATAACAGCAAAAGCGGTTTTTCTTTTCAGAGGTGTGTAAGCGAGAACATAAAGAGCTATGGATAAAGCGCTGAGAAGAGAACTGAGAGGGTTCAGAAAAAACCAGAGAATGATAAGCCCTGTGACTGCTAAAACTGATGCGAGAAGAATTGCTTCCGGCATGCTCATTCTTTCTTGCGGAAGCGGACGCATCATGGTGCGATTCATTATTTTGTCATACTCTCTTTCAATAATCTGGTTGAAACCGTTTGCGGAACCTGTTACAAGAAATCCGGCAAGCGTAAGCCAGGCGGCTTTCACCCAATCAATATTTCCTTTTGATATAATCATGAATCCAAGCACGGCAGAAAAAACTACCAGACTTGCGAGGCGCAGTTTGAGGAACATGGCGTAATCCGCGACTTTCCCCGGAATGGTAATTTGTTTAGAAATGGTTTGCGAGGATTTGCTTAACACAATTTTTTTTTAGCAGGGCGAATATACTAAACTTGACACTGTAGAAAAGAGGATTTTAAAAATCAGAATACCGATTCATAATCCCTGTTTTAATGCCGATGAAAAAGAAACTTGAACTAAGAGCGGATGCGGAGTTTTTTTCCTGCCTTAGCGCAACTCCTGCTTCAGCAAGCAAGTCAGCCGAGGGAATAAGGTAATACGAAACTTTCAATTTGGTATAAAGCAAATTAGTTTTCAATCCCTGAAAAAATTTGTTTCCGTAATCATTCGGTCTGTTTTTGATATAGGATATAAAAATATTCCCCCCATAGTTTAAAGTGTCTTTATCTTTTCCGTAATTGGCATAAAGGAATTCTGCTTGAAGGACAAATTTTTTGTAGCGGTAATTAAGGAATGAAACTGATTCGGCAAAGTTGGCTCCAAGCGGATGTGCAAGGGGCTGATTGTAGTTTGCATAGTTTTGCTGCACACTTCCGTGAGAATATGTGTACGGACGCACGGCATTTATTTCTGTTTGAAAGGATAGGTTTTTCAAGGTGAACAAATCAAAACTCTTAAAGCCGAACTGAAATCCCTGCTTGTTTCCCCACCAGCCGTTCATTGCTTTTATTTCTTTC
This sequence comes from Bacteroidota bacterium, assembly GCA_016213405.1. Lineage (NCBI taxonomy): Bacteria > Pseudomonadati > Bacteroidota > Bacteroidota bacterium. The sequence continues at coordinate 23,570 of JACRAM010000125.1, read as the reverse complement.
AGTAAAAACTCATCAAGAATAATCTGCCCGTAGAATTGCTGTTTCTTTGCCACTTTGAGTTTGAAAGAAAAACCAAGAAAAGCATTATCGGATGAGCCGAGAGAATATTCCACAGGGCGGTAAAAAATAATGGGGTTTAAATAATTTATATCAAAACCTCTTGAACGGTTATTATCACTTCCCTGCCAGATGATGGATTCAAACAACGCAACGTTGATTCTCTTGGTTGCGTTCCAGCTCAGGTAATGAAAAGTTCCGTATTTGTTGAGGAAATCTTTTTTAAAACCTGTGGGATTTGTCACGTCTTTCATCCAGGCAAATAAATTCACGTACTTGAATTTCCAAATCGTGGTTGATAGTTTAAGAAACGGAAATGAATTTGAAACATCGCTCAGAAAAAGAGAACGGTAGCCGTCTCCCCAAAAATGTTTGTCCTTGCCGATTTGGAAATTGAAAATCTTGTTGGGAGAATAAGAAAGATAACCCGAGTAATAGTGATAAGAGTATCCTTGCTTGTGGGTATCCATCCCTTCGGGAGAAGTATAAGCGGAACCCATTCCGGGAACGACATTGGATTTTGAAATGAATGTATCAATATAAGAAGGAAAGGAAGAATTTCCTGACATAAAAGCCGCATTGAAGGAAAGTTTGTCTTTTACTTTTCCTTCCAGTGACAATCCTCCATCCAGATGAAGTTTGCTTTCTGTTGTAGTTGCTTGTGGGTATCCATCCCTTCGGGATTCGTATCCAAACTCAGAAGAAAAAATTCCATTTGCTGAAATAATGTTTGATGATTTTTTTCGTCCCTCGCCCTTCGCCCCTCGTCCCTTGCAAAAGATTATTGAATCACTTAGGGCATCAAGTTCCTTTGTATTGTTAAATGGCTTAATCGAAGTATGAATAGTACATTCTTTGCTGTTCAACTGTTTTTCGTAAAGAAGAAGTTTTTCCCTGTATAAAGGAATGTTTTGATTGGATTGTGAGAAAGAGAAGAAAAAAGAAAGTAGGCAGTAGGCAGTAGGCAGTAGGCAGTGTATTCTCATTCGTAAAATTCGTAAAGATTAGTTATTGGTAACCTAAAAATCTTCTTCGTGAAATAATTTTTTCTTTGCTTCATCGCTAACTTTTCCGTGACCGTTTGCGTTATCGCCATTTAATTTAGCGTGGTTTTTCTTTTTTAGCATAAACGGAACCTGAGCTAATGCCACAGCTGAGAAAAAAATTACGATAAATAAAGTGGTTGGAGTCATTCCCCTTAACAGAACGGCAAGAGTGATGATGAGTAAATTTGCACCGTAAAGAGAAAGAGAAATCATACGGTGGCTCATTCCGGAATCAAGCAACGCGTGATGAATATGATTTTTATCGGCTTCAAAAGGAGAAACGCCTTTAACGGTTCTGTAGACAAAAATCCGCAGCGTATCAATAAGCGGGTAGGAGAGAACCGCCATGACAAAAACAGGACGGTGAATTTCTCCAATAATAGAGTCGCTTACGTCTGCATTTGGAGTTCCAATTGCTTTGATAGCGAGTACAGAAAGCATCAGACCAATGGTAGTGGAACCCGAATCACCCATGAAAATATGTGCGGGAGAAAAATTAAAGAACAAAAAAGCAAACAAGGATCCAGCAAGAGAAAATGAAAGAAGAGACATTACAATGTCATGCGCCATATAAAACCAAATTCCGAAAATCATGGAGGCGATGAATCCGATTCCGGCTGCAAGCCCGTCAATTCCGTCTATGAAATTGACGGCATTGATAATAACGATAATGGCGAAAAGAGAAATGAATATGCTCGACCAGAAAGGAATTTCATCCACGGAAAAAATTCCATACATGCTTTTGATGCGAATGTCTGCCATGAGCACAATCATCAATGCAACGAGCACATGTGCGGCTAATCTTTTTATCGGGGAAGTTCCGATGATGTCATCTTTCACTCCGACAAAAAACAAAACAAAAACTGTAGCGAGAATATATTTGAAATCGTTGAGAGCGGATTTGGTGACTTCCAGCGCGAGTGCATTCCTCAGGTAAGTAGAACTGCCTACATCAATGTCGAGCAGATTATCGGAAGGAAACCAAAGAACAAAAGAAAAAAATGTTCCCGCGAAAATAATCACGCCTCCAATGGTTGGAATTACCCGCTTGTGGAGTTTTCTTTCTTCACTCGGTTCATCAAACAGCCGCTTAAGAATGGCAACTTTGATGAGCGATGGTGTTGAAAGCAACACCACACCAAAAGCAGTGATAAATGTAAGAAGAAGAAGTTCCATTTACTGAATCTTGGACAAATTTACGGAAAATGTCTCCAAAGGTTACAATGAGATTTCAATTAGTTGAAATTTGCGTAATTAATGCTAAAAGTCGTAATAAATATTGTTTAATGACGTGCGGATTCCTACATAAAAAAATTCAGTTTTTGAAGAAGTGTAACTGTTTTTTTCATTTCGCAAACTCGCGCCAATTACAACATTAAGGTTTGTGCTTGGATTTATGAGATATCCGATATGAAAATTGTTGTGAGTTAAAATTGTTTTGATTCCCCGAAGCCATGAATGTTCATTTGAATTAATTCCGTAAACCGCATCGTTATCCGAATTAAAAACAGTATTTCCGTAATTTTTTCCCAAAGAATCTTTTCCAATTATTGCGAAACTGGATTTCACTTCAGCAAAAAAATTTCCCACCCGGTAATTTATGAATCCGATGGCTTCGCTAAAATTTGCGCCAAGCGGGTGGGCAAGAGGCTGGTTGTAGTGAGTATAGCTCTGTGCTGGCTTTTTATGTGCATAGGAATAAGGGTGGGTTTCATTATATTCTAACTGCAGATGCAGATTTTTCAGGCGGAGAAAATCAAAATACTTTATTCCTGCTTGAAATCCATGTTTGTTATGGATCGAGCCACCTCCGAAAAAATCTTTATCATAATCATCCATCATGAATTGACCGTATATCAGGAACGAGTTGGTGATTTTTAGTTTTCCGGTCATACCAAGCAAAACATTATTTGTACTGCCAAAACCAAATTTTACAGCACTGACTCCAATCACAGGGTTGAAGAAAAACATATCCAGTTGCTGAAGGTTTTTTGAATCAGAAGCTTTCCATATCATTCCCTGAAACAGACCCAACTGAATTCTTTTGCTCGCATTCCAGCTGAGGAACTGAAAGGCACCGGATTTTTTCTGAAATAATCTTTCTGTGCCGGGTGGAGTTTTTACACCTCCGTCAGTAAGATTCATAAATGATGTATAAAGATTTGTATACTGAAATTTTCCGAAAGAAGAAGTTATTCGAAGAAACGGGTAATTGAAGGCATTGTCACTCAGCAAAAGCGAGCGGTAACCATCACCCACGAAATGTTTTCCATGACCGAGTTGAAAATTAAAATGTTTGCTTGGAGAATAGGAAATATAGCCGGATGAAAATCCGAAATCATATCCTGTTTTCTTAAATGATTTTGCCCGCCCTTGTCCCGGAATTGCGTTGTAAGGATAATTTGTTGAGTTGGAAAAAAGATTGTTGGTGTTTTTGATATAATCATCTATGTATTTTACAAATGTCGCCTGGTTTTCAAGGAAAGAGGTTTCAAAAGAAAATTTTGTGCCGATGTCTCCTCTCACTAAAACTCCACGGGTGTTCTTGTAAAATGATTTTGATGAATCTGCATAATCTTTTCCGAATTCAAAATTAAAGAGAGGGTCAATGGCGAGATGGAATTTGTTAGTGCTATCATGGATGATTATTAGATTTTCATCCGTTAATTTTCTTCTCAACAATTTATGAGTAATTCTATAGGGAGATTCTCGAACATAATTATTATAAAAATAGTATTTATCCATAGTAGTTCCTTGCGATTCTATAACAGGTTTAAAGCTTGAAAGGGAGAGAGAGTCATATTTAATAAAATATCTTTCGGGCTTTAAAGACCATTCCCTATTCAGCGGCAGATTTTTTTGCTGGGCTTGAAGAGAAGCAGCAAGTAGCAAATAGCAAGTAGGAAGCAGGATAAAATTCTTGAAACTTGAAACTTGGAACTTGGAACTTGAGACTTTCATTTCTGTGAGATTGCTTCGCTTCGCTCGCAATGACGATTAGAATTGTGTTTTCACTTCCTCATACACTTTTCTTATTCCTTCTTCCAAGCCAATTTTGTGTTTCCAGCCGAGAGCATGGATTTTTGAAACATCCATGAGTTTACGTGGAGTGCCATCGGGTTTTGAAGAATCGAATTTCATTTCTCCTTTATATACTGTTATTTTGTTTATGAGCCGAGCCAGGTCTATAATGGAAATGTCCTCGCCCATTCCTACATTGATTTGTCCTGCATCGTTGTATTTTTCCATAAGAAATAAGCAGGCTTCTGCGCAATCATCAACATGCAGAAATTCTCTTTTCGGTATTCCTGTTCCCCATAGTTCCACATACGGTTTGCTATTTTTTTTAGCTTCATGAAATTTTCTGAGCTGGGCAGGAAGCACATGCGAAGTATTCAAATCATAATTATCGTTCGGCCCGAAAAGATTGGTAGGCATCACTGAAATAAAATTGCATCCATACTGCGCGCGGTAAGCATCGCACATTTTAATGCCGGCAATTTTTGCAATCGCGTAAGGCTCATTAGTTTCTTCCAAAGTGCCGGTCAGTAAATATTCTTCTTTCAGCGGCTGGGGAGCAAGTTTCGGATAAATGCAGGATGAGCCGAGGAACAAAAGTTTTTTCGTTTTATTTTCGTATGCAGAATGAATCACATTGCTCTGAACCATTAGATTGCTATAAATAAATTCCGCACGGAAGGAATTATTAGCGTGAATTCCTCCAACACGTGCGGCCGCAAGGAAAACATATTCCGGTTTTTCAGATGAGAAAAAATCTTTAACCGCCTGCTGATTGCAGAGGTTAAGTTCTTTTGATGTGCGCTGGACAATGTTTTTAAATCCTTCCTTATGAAGTTTTCTTACAATGGCGGAGCCAACCATTCCGCGATGACCTGCTACATATATTATTGAATTTTTTTCCATCATTCATTCTGGCTCATAATTTTATGTCCGCCTTGCATCAGGTATTTATCCCTTTCAAAAAGTTTTAAATCACTTGCTGCCATTTCTTTCACCAAATCCTCGACAGTATATTTTGGTTTCCAGCCGAGTAGTTTTTTTGCTTTGGATGCATCGCCAACAAGCAAATCCACCTCAGCAGGACGGAAATATTTTTTGTCAATTTCTATGATTATTTTCCCCGATGAAACATCTATTCCTTTTTCGTTCTCTCCTTTCCCTTTCCATGCAATTTTTATTCCTGTTTCAGCAAAAGCCATCTCAGCAAATTTTCTTACAGATATTTTTTTGCCGGTTGCCAGGACAAAATCTTCAGCTTCTTTATACTGGAGCATCAAATACATGCCGTCTACGTAATCTTTCGCGTGTCCCCAGTCACGCTTGGCATCTAAATTTCCTAAGAAAAGTTTTTTCTGAAGCCCGAGAGAAATTTTTGCTGCCGCACGAGTAATTTTTCTGGTTACAAAAGTTTCTCCACGAACAGGACTTTCGTGGTTAAAAAGAATGCCATTGCAGGCGAACATACCATATGCTTCACGATAATTTTTTGTGATATAGAATGCGTATGCTTTAGCAGCGCCATACGGACTTCTCGGGTTGAAAGGGGTTGTTTCCTTCTGCGGAATTTCTAAAACGTTACCATAAAGTTCTGAAGTGGATGCCTGGTAGAATTTAGTTTTTTTTTCTAATTTCAAAATACGAATTGCTTCCAGAAGGCGAAGCGCTCCTATAGCATCAGCGTTCGCAGTGTACTCTGGTGTTTCAAATGAAACACGTACGTGTGACTGAGCTGCGAGATTATAAATTTCATCCGGTTGTGTTTCCTGCACTACTCGAATGAGGTTCGTGCTGTCAGTTAAATCGCCATAATGCATAAAAAATTTCACCCCCTTCTCGTGTACATCTTCATACAAATGGTCAACACGCTGCGTGTTGAAGAGCGAACTTCTGCGCTTGATGCCGTGAACGGTATATCCTTTTTTCAAAAGAAGATCTGCAAGATACGCTCCGTCTTGTCCTGTTATTCCTGTGATGAGTGCAGTTTTTGACATAGTGTTTAATTAATAACCAGCTTTTGCACTGCCGATATTTTCTATCGGGTGCCAGGTGGTTTTTATTTCTGTTGTATCGAGAATGAAATATGGATTCTGTGAAGATTCGCTCATCCAGTTTTGATTTCGGATGAAGCAACGTTTCACATTCAGAGATGAATTTTCCTGTGCTTTTTTTATTTCATCAAGATTTTTTCTACAATAGATAATTGAGTTCACGTCCATGTGCGAAGAAAAATCTTGAAGAAGTTCGGAGGATTTTCCCGTAAGAATATTTACAACTCCTGCCGGAACATCCGAAGAATTCAAAACTTCAGCAAGCGAAACAGCGCAAAGAGGTTTTGTTTCTGAAGCAAGAACAATACAAGCATTTCCGCTTGCGATTACAGGAGCAATTACAGAAACTAAGCCGATTAAAGAATTTTCTTCCGGAGCGATGATTGAAACAACTCCGGTCGGCTCGGGAACAGAAAAATTAAAATGTGAAGATGAAACAGGATTAACCGAAGAGAAAATCTGGGAATATTTATCACACCAGCCGGAATAATAAACCAATCTGTCAATGGAAAGCGAAACTTCTTTCTCTGCGTCTTTTTTGTTTCCTCCCTGCAAAATTATTTCGGAAATGAATTGTGATTTTCTTCCTTCTAGCATTTCACCTATTCGGTACAAAATCTGCGAGCGGTTGAAAGCATTTCGAGAACTCCAACCTGCAAACGCTCCGCGAGAGGAAACAACTGCATTACGAAAATCTTTTTTTGATGACAGACAAATATTCGCAAGCAATTCACCTTTTTTATTTTTCAGAGGATAAAATCTTCCGCTTTCGGTTCTGGGGAATTGCCCTCCGATATAAATCTTGTAAGTTTTTTGTACGTCTATTCTTTCCATCTTCTAAATATTTAAATATGCTGAAAGTCCATGCAATCCGCCTTCTCTTCCGAAACCGCTTTCTTTGTATCCGCCAAAAGGAGAAGTCGGGTCAAACTTATTGTAAGTGTTTGCCCAGATAACTCCTGCCCTAAGCTTGCTAGTAAGATTAAAAATTTTGGAACCTTTATCTGTCCACACTCCTGCTGAAAGTCCGTAAGGAATGTTGTTTGCTTTTTCAATCACTTCTTCAATAGTTCTGAAGGTCTGAACTGTGAGAACAGGACCAAATATTTCTTCCTTCACAACTTGGTGCGATTGCGAAGCGTTCAGAAATAAAGTCGGCTTGCAGAAAAATCCTTTTGAAGGAATTGTGCAAGATGACTGATAAAAATCAGCGCCTTCATTTTTTCCGATATCAATAAATTTATTTATTGTTTCCAATTGCGATTTAGAATTTATTGCACCGATGTCTGTGTTTTTGTCGAGAGGATTTCCGACAATCAAAGTTTCCATTCTGTCTTTCAGTTTGCGAATCACAACATCAGCCACGCTTTCCTGAACAAACAATCGCGAACCCGCACAGCAAACATGACCCTGATTAAAAAATATTCCGTTGATGATTCCTTCAACCGCCTGGTCAATCGGTGCGTCTTCAAAAATAATGTTAGCAGCTTTTCCTCCGAGTTCGAGTGTTGCTTTCTTTTTTGTTCCCGCAATTGCTTTCTGAATTATTTTTCCGACATCCGTTGAACCGGTGAAAGCAATTTTATCTATATCCGGATGATTTACAATGGCAGCGCCAGTTCTTCCGGCACCGGTGATAATATTTACAACTCCATCGGGCAATCCTGAATCTGCAATGAGTTCAGCAAGTTTAAGAGCGGTGAGAGAAGTAGTTTCTGCAGGTTTGAGCACGACCGTATTACCACAGGCAAGTGCAGGAGCAATTTTCCACGCAGCCATTAGTAAAGGAAAATTCCAAGGAATGATTTGTCCGGCAACACCGAGCGGTTTTTGTTTTCTGTTTGGAAAAGCATATTCCAGTTTATCTGCCCAACCTGCGTAATAGAAAAAATGATTTGCGGCAAGCGGAATATCAATGTCGCGTGATTCTCGGATGGGTTTTCCGCCATCCATTGATTCAATCACAGCAAATTCGCGCGCACGTTCCTGAAGCATGCGCGCAATTCGGTAAATATATTTTCCTCTTTCCTTCTTAGAAATTTTGCTCCATATGTTGAAAGCCTTACGAGCGGACTTCACCGCGCTATCCACATCTTTTTCATCTGCGTCAGCTATTTCAGAAATTTTTTCTTCTGTTGCCGGATTCATTGTATCAAAATATTTTTTTGAATTCGGTTTTACAAATTCTCCTCCGATAAACAAATCATATTGCTTCTTCAGATTAACATGCGAAGTACCTTCGGGAGAAGCAGAATACTCCCAATCCGTTTTAAAATTCAGTTTTGATTCTTTTAATTTCATCTGTGATTACAATGATTTTTTCTTTCTGATTACAGTGATTACATATTTAATCTTCTTAGTTCACAACTCTTATTTCCGAAATTAACTAATAATCCTGTTTTAATTCCTGAAGCTTTCAAATATGATAATAATTGATATTCGAAGATAATTGGTGTTTTACCGCTTACGGCTTTTATTTCAATTATTACTTTATCGTTTACAAGCAAATCACATCTGAAAGTTCCAACTTTTTTCTTATTGAAGAATACATTAAATTCTTTTTCAGATATAACTTTAAATTCTGATTCTGCAAGACAATCTGCCAATGCATTGTGGTAAATTCTCTCTGGAAACCCAGCGCCTAATTCAGTATGAACTTTAAAACAACAAGCAATTATTTTTTCAGTAAGAGTATCGTTTTTAAATTTTGGCATCATGTAATCTCTTTTCAAATCACTGTAATCTTTTTTTAATCTTTTGAAAAATATTCTGCGCCCTGATAAACTCCTGTTGTTTGCTTTGCAATCTGCATTAATAAATCATTTGCCAAACTACTCGCGCCAAAGCGAAACCATTCGTTGCTCAGCCAATCGTTTCCTAAAGTTTCTTTCACCATCACTAAATACTGTAACGCATTTTTCGCTGTGGAAATTCCGCCAGCGGGTTTCATGCCGATCATTTTGCCGGTACTATAATAAAAATCACGTATTGCTTCCAGCATAACTAAAGTTACGGGCATTGTAGCAGCAGGAGATATTTTTCCTGTAGAGGTTTTAATGAAATCTGCTCCCGCATGCATGGCAATTTCACTTGCCTTGCGGACGTTATCAAGTGTTGAAAGTTCTCCAGTTTCCAAAATAACTTTCAATCTTGCATTTCCGCAGGCTTCTTTCACTCTAGAGATTTCGTTAAACACATAATTATAATTTCCTTCAAGAAATTCTCCGCGGGAAATTACCATATCCACTTCATCGGCTCCGTTTGCAACAGCAAATTTTGTATCGGAGATTTTTATTTCAGTTGTTGTTTGTCCACTTGGAAAACCTGTGGCGACTGAAGCAACTTTAATATTTGTCCCCTTCAAAGATTGTTTCGCAATTTTCACGAAAGTCGGATAAACACAAACTGCCGCAACAGTTGGAAGGTTTTCAATTTCATTGTGAAGGTGAGCTGCTTTGTAACACATCTGTTTTACTTTTCCTTCGGTATCTTTTCCTTCCAGCGTTGTTAAATCAATCATGCTCAGTGCAAGTTTCAGTCCTTGCATTTTACTTTCATTCTTAATGCTTCGCGAACAAAATCTTGCAACGCGTTCTTCAACACCAATCTGGTCAATGCGCGAAATTTTATTAATGTCTGGAAATGAAACTAATGATTGCACAAATAAACGATGATAAAATTTAGATTCAAAGATAGAGATAATTCAGAACTGAATACCATCGAATCACTCCACCCAATCTGCAATGAAAAGATTGGTGTCACGCGTTCCTTTATTATTCCGATTGGATGAGAAGATGAATTTTTTCCCATCGGGAGAGAACATCGGAAAGGCGTCAAAAGTTCCATCGTGTGTGACCTTTTCAAGACCTGTCCCGTCAGTATTTATAAGGTATAAGTTGAAGGGAAAACCCCGCTCGTATTGATGATTCGATGAGAAGATTATTTTTTTACCGGAAGGATGAAAGAAAGGAGCCCAGTTAGCGCCCCCGAGAGTAGTGATCTGTTTCATATCGCTTCCGTCAGCATTGCAGGTGAAAAGTTCCATGTGAGTGGGAGCGACAAGATTTTGCGATAGAAGATCCTTGTATTCTTTTATTTCTTCTTCGGTTTTTGGACGAGAAGCGCGGAACACAATTTTTTTTCCATCGGGAGAAAAGCTCCCGCCACCATCGTACCCGAGTGAACTGGTAATCTGTTTAACGTTTGAACCGTCAGTATTCATCACATAAAGATCAATATCGCCATTGCGCATGGAAGTAAAAACAATTTTATCACCCTGCAGTGAAACAGTTGCCTCTGCGTCATAGCCGGGAGAATTGGTGAGTTGCTTTTTAATTTTTCCGTTTACATCAGCAACAAAAATATCGTAGCTCGGGTAGATAGGCCAGACGTATTTGCCAATCTTTTTTCTATCGGGCACAGGAGGACATGCGGTATCGGCAAGATGTGTGGAAGCAAACAAAATTTCTTTGTCGCCTTTCATGAAATAGGCGCAGGTGGTTCTTCCTTTTCCGGTGCTGATAAGTTTTGGAGAAAGGAATCCTTCGATAGATGAAATAAAGATCTGATCGCATGGAAGATTTTCTTTCGGATTAGTTTTCTGCCACGATATCTGCGTGCCGTCAAAACTAAAATACGCTTCTGCATTATCTCCTCCGAAGGTCAACTGACGAATATTCTTGAAATGTTTTTCTTCAGGATACTGAATCAGGGAATCAGAAATGGCAGTAGAGGTTTTGCGAACAGGCGGAATTTTACCGAATGAAAAAACCAAGCATAATACACTGGCAGTTGCTATGGTAATAACAATTTTCATAAATAATTATTAATTCGCAAAATTAATGCTGGTGAATGGAGAAATGTCATGAGAAAGTAATTTTTTACATCTTTGCGTTTCTTTAATAAAAGTTCGAAATATTTTTAGCTGAATATCATGTTTGACAACAAAGACATACGTACTGAACTTTCTTCACTTGGAGAATTCGGCCTGATAAAACATATTTCTAAACACGTTCTGCTCCATAATGAATCTTCTGTTTGCGGCATAGGCGATGACGCTGCTGTGATAAAATATTCTGAGGGGAAGCAAACGGTTGTTAGCACTGATATGCTGATTGAAGGAGTACATTTTGATCTGACCTATTGTCCGCTGAAACATCTTGGTTACAAAGCAGTTTCAGTGAATGTGTCAGATATTTATGCAATGAACGCAATGCCGAGACAGATTTTGGTTTCCATTGCTATATCCAATCGTTTTTCACTTGAAGCGATTGAAGAACTTTATGCAGGAATGCTTCTTGCCTGCAAACGTTTTGATGTTGATTTAGTCGGAGGAGATACAAGTTCTTCAAAAACAGGAATGGTAATAAATATTACGGTTATCGGAGAAGCAGATAAAAATGAAATTGTTTATCGAAGTGGTGCCAAGCCCACCAATCTGCTTTGTGTGTCGGGAGATTTGGGTTCGGCATATCTTGGCTTGCAGATTCTTGAGCGAGAGAAAAAAATATTTTTGGAAAATCCCAACATTCAGCCTGACATGAGCGGGAATGATTACCTGATAGAGCGTCAGTTAAAACCTGAAGCAAGAAAAGATATTATAAAGAAGTTAAAAGAAATTGGTGTGAAGCCCACTGCGATGATTGATATTTCTGACGGACTTGCTTCTGAAACACTTCACCTCTGCACGGAATCAAGTGTGGGTTGCAGATTGTATGAAAATAAAATTCCGATTGATGATATTGCTATTCAACGGGCGAAAGAATTTAATATGAATCCAACCGTTTGCGCGCTGAATGGTGGCGAAGATTATGAATTGCTTTTTACCATTGATATTAATGATTATGAAAAATTAAAAGCCCCGCCTAAACCTTCATCTATTTCTCCTCCCCTAATGTGGGAGGTCGGGAGGGGGCTTGATATTACAGTCATAGGGCACATCACCGAACAATCCGAAGGAACCAATTTAGTCCTCACCGGAACCGAAATGCTTACTCAACTTACCGCGCAGGGATGGAATCATTTAAAGAAGTAGCTTTTTTCAGAAAAATCTTTACAGCTTCCCTTCCTTTCTTTCCAAGTGAGATGGAAAACTTATTTACATAAAGATTAATGTGCTGTTTAATCACGTCATCATCCATTTCCTGCGCGTGTTTTTTTACAAATGATTTACTTGAATCAGGATTCGCAAAAGCAAACTCAACGCTTCTCCTAATGACGCGGTTGACTTTATCCTGAATTTCTTTCGAAAAGGTTTTTTTGATAGCAATTCCACCCAGCGGAATAGGAAGTTTTGTTTTTTTCTCCCACCATTCGCCAAGATCAATTACTTTCTTCAATCCCTGTTGCTCGTAAGTAAAACGACTCTCGTGAATGATAAGCCCTAAATCAAACTTTCCTTTCAGTACAGCATTTTCTATTTCTGAGAAAAGAATTTCGGTTTTATTTTTAAGAAGAGGGTAGGCGAGTGAGAAAAGAAGATTGGCGGTTGTGTTTTTCCCGGGGATAGCAATTCTGAAGCCCATCCCCAACCCTTCCCCAAGGGAAGGGAGTTTGAAATTGGGTTTGGCAACAACCAACGGGCCAACGCCAAAACCCAGAGCCGAGCCCGAATCAAGAAGAGAATATTTTTTTTGAACTTGTGCGAACGTGAAGAAGCTGAGCTTCGAAATATCTAATCTATTTTGGAAAGCTTTTTTGTTCAGCGTTTCGACATCTTCAATAAATGGTTTGAACTTTAATCCTTCGGTATCAATTTTTTTGTGAAGGAGTGCGTCAAAGATGAAACAGTCGTTTGGGCAGGGAGAAAAACCAAGAGCAAGAATTTGAGTTTTCATTTCTCAAAAGCTTCAATTTTTTTTCTCCATTTTTCAGGCATCAGGATATTTTCTTTTTTCTCATAATCAAAACAAACCTGAACAGAAGAAGCTTCGGCCAGAATAATTTCTTTTGAGTTTTCTTCTTTGATGATTTTATAATCGAGCTCAAAACTTTTATTTCCTATTTTGGCGCATTTCGTATAGACAAAAACTTTGTCTTTGAATAAAATCGGCATTTTATAGTTGCAAAGCAATTTCGCAAGTATAATTCCTTCTTTTGACCAATTTACTTCTTCTGCCACAACATCGTCAAAGTATTTCGCTCGCGCAATTTCAAGATAGGTGAAATGGTTTGCATTGTTTACGTGTCCCATCATATCCACATCCTTGAAGCGGATTTGAATCGGAGTTTTGTGTTTGAATCCTTCCATAAATTAAACTGAAGCTTTGTCTAACTCCTCGTAAACGGAATTCTCACTTTTGAATTCAGGAATCATTTCTTTCATCTTTCTGACAATTTCTTTGTTGTTTTGATTGTGTAGAAGAGAAATGAGTGCGTCTGCTTTTTCAGAAATTCCTTTGTAATCGTACTCTCTCATTTTTCCTGCCATGATCTGAGGATTATGAGTTGGAATGGAATTTTCTTTCGTGGCAAGAAGTTCTTCAAAGAGTTTTTCGCCAGGACGCAGTCCAGTGTAAATAATCTGAATGTCTTTTCCTAAAGTTAATCCTGCAAGCTGTACCATTTTTTTTGCCAGGTCAGAAATTTTTACCAACTCTCCCATATCAAACAAAAATATTTCTCCGCCTTTCCCCATGGAACCAGCTTCGAGAACTAGTTGGCAAGCTTCAGGAATTGTCATAAAGTATCTTGTGATGTCTGGATGCGTTACGGTAATCGGTCCGCCTTTTTCAATCTGATGACGGAAAAACTGAATCACTGAGCCGTTGGAACCGAGCACATTTCCAAATCTTGTTGTGACAAATCTTGTTTTTGATTCTTTGCCTAATGATTGAACATACATTTCCGCAATTCTTTTTGAAGCCCCCATCACGTTTGTTGGGTTCACAGCTTTATCAGTAGAAATCATCACAAATTTTTCAGTACCATGTTTTACTGCAAGGTCAGCAATGATTTTTGAACCGAGCACATTGGTTTGAACCGCTTCAATGGGATGATATTCCATCATTGGCACGTGCTTATAGGCAGCAGCGTGATAAACAACTTGCGGAGAATATTTTGAAAAGATACTTTCCATCCGTTCTTTATTTCGAATGTCAGCAATAACAATTTCAAAAGAGCGGAGATGAAAAATATTTTTGAGTTCCACTTCCATTTCATAGAGCGGAGATTCGGCAATGTCAACCAGAATTATTTTTCTAGGATTGAATTTTGACAATTGCTTCACGATTTCGCTGCCGATGGAGCCGGCTGCACCTGTAACAAGAATTACTTTGTCAAGTGTCTGTCTTTTTATGTTTTCCATATCCAGTTGTATCTGGCTCCGTTCCAGTAATTCTTCAATCTGAATTTTTTTGATTTGCTTGAAGCTGAGTTCTCCGTTTATCCAGCTGCTGACGGGTGGAACATTCAGGATCTTTGTATTATATTTTAAACATGCTTCCACGATGGCTTCTTTTCTTTTTGCGGAAATATGCTGAACGGAAATTACCATGTGCGCCACATTTCCGTTCTGCAGTAGTTCTTCCATCTTATTGAACGGATGAATAGTAATTCCTTCTAGTTTGCTTCCCAATTTATTTTCATCGTCATCAATGAAAGCAAGCACTTTGTATTTCATTCCCGCATCGCGGTCCAGCGTTCTTTTTGTAATGATACCTGATTCGCCTGCTCCAAAAATAATGACACTTGTTTTGGTGCGGCTCGGATTTTTCCATTCCATGTAAATGGATTTATAAGCAAGGCGCAGACTTATCATCAGGAATGTGCAGGACATAAATTCAATCACAACAATAGAATACGGAACAATAAATGTTGTTGTGATGAAATAGTAGGATACTACATTTGCCGCAGCGAAAAAAAAACTTGTTATTACATTTACAATAAAAATCCGCTGAGCATCTTGTGAGCCGGTATAGCGGAAAATTCCCTTATAGGTTCTTCCAAGAATGAAACTAAGCGCACGTATTCCAATGACAAAAGGAAAAATAACAGGAAACCTATCTATCTCATCCTGCGGGATGGCGGCAAAGTTGAAGCGGAGCAAATAAGCGAGGATGAGGGAGAAAAGGCAAATCAGCAGGTCAGCCAGAAGTTTTGTCCATCGCGGAACCGTTCGTTCGAATAGGAGCATAGATGTAATTTGTGTTCAAAGATAGAACAATTCAATTCAGGAATTAGAAAGAGGATTTGGGATTTGAAAACAACATAATGTTAATTTACTTATAGGTATATGCACTTAGGTTGCCGTATAGTTAATTCTTGTATTTCTCCTTGCCCCGTTGGTCGTCCGACCTACGGGGTGAATCCAACGGGGTAAAGTTCTCAGCGTGATTTTTCTCTGTGAACTCAGCGGTTAAAAATTTTTCCCGAAGGGATGGAAACCTAACCGCAGAGAACGCTGAGATTTTCGCAGAGAGCCGCAGAGTTTGGACAAGTCCTGTCATGCTTGGGATTCTTATGTGCATATACCTATTTACTTATTATAGTCAGAAAAATAGTTGAAGAAAAACAACTTGCCTGCCCGATGATATTAACGCAGCACACATCCTTTACATATTTCAAGTGACCATTCTCCTTTAAATCCGACAGTGAGGTCTTTCATTTCAAACATATAAGGAATGTAGCCAAGCGCAAAAACTCCTGCTCCCAGTAAAAAAAGTTTTGTTCCTCCATCAGAATCAGGATTTGAAATCATTCCTGCAACACCATCTCCCATAAATAAACTTCCGATGAGCATAAGCGGCAAACCTATTATGCGGGTGATATTATGACTCGGAGATTTTTTTCGGATGCCTGCAATGTCTTTCAGCCGCACCGTATCTTTTCCGAAAACAACTGAAGAATCAAGCAAAGCATTCAATATTCCTGTTGTGTATTCCTGTTCGTGAAAGAGAATATATGTTACCCGCGAATTTTTTTCATACATCCATCCTTTTCCGTTTTTGAGATTACGGATTAAAAGACCTTCCTGCCCAAAAAAAGGAATGGAAATGAAGCCAAGAAACAGGAGAAGAAATATTTTTTTCAACTGTAAAAATTATTTCTCAAAGATAGGCAACATCGCACAGATTATATACTTGAATAATTTTACTTTTGCACAGATACCTTTTAATCATATTTATATGGAAACTCTTGTAGAGCAAATGAAAAACACAGCAATCACACACAGGCATATTTCACTTGGAGCAAAGATGGTTCCCTTTGCAGGTTTCAATATGCCGGTTTCTTATTCAGGTTTGAACGATGAACATTTAACGGTGAGAAACTCTGTCGGCATTTTTGACGTAAGCCACATGGGAGAATTTATGCTCAAAGGTGAAAAAGCGCTTGACCTCATTCAACTTGTAACTTCCAATGACGCATCTAAACTTACAGATAAAAAAGTTCAGTATACGTGTTTGCCGAATGATAAAGGTGGAATGGTAGATGATTTGCTCGTGTACCGCTGGGATGCGAACGAATATTATTTGGTTGTGAATGCTTCGAACATTGAAAAAGACTGGAACTGGATTTCGAAACACAATACATTTGGAGTTGAAATGAAAAACATTAGCGATGATTTGAGTTTGTTTGCCGTGCAGGGTCCAAAAGCAATTACTACTCTTCAAAAATTAACGGACATTGATTTGTCTAAGATGGAATATTATGCTTTTGACACAGGAAAAATGGCAGGATGCGATGATGTGATAATTTCTAACACTGGTTATACAGGCGCAGGAGGTTTTGAAATTTATGTATGGAACAAGGACGCTGAAAAAATGTGGGATGCAATCATGGAAACCGGAAAAGAATTCGGAATAAAACCAATCGGGCTTGGAGCACGCGATACATTGAGATTGGAAATGGGCTTTTGTCTCTATGGAAATGATATTGATGATACCACTTCACCTTTGGAAGCAGGTCTCGGATGGATAACAAAATTCACAAAAGAGTTCACCAATTCAAAAAATCTGAAAGAACAAAAAGAAAAAGGAGTTGCAAAAAAACTTGTAGCCTTTGAAATGGTTGACCGCGGAATTCCCCGCCATGATTATGAAATAACTGATGCTAATGGAAATGTTCTTGGAAAAGTAACATCTGGTACCCAATCTCCTTCACTGAACAAAGGAATCGGAATGGGTTATGTGAAAACAGAATTCTCAAAACCGGATTCTGAAATCTTTATTAAGATTCGCGACAAAAATCTTAAAGCAAAAATAATTAAGATTCCGTTTTTGAAAAAGTAATGGAAGAAAAGAAATTGAAAATAGATGCCTGTTTTTCTCCTTATCTCTATCCTGTTTACAAGGACGAAGAAAATATAGTTGTTATCATTGATGTCCTTCGTGCAACTTCAGCCATCTGTACAGCTTTTGAGAATGGTGCGGAAAAAATTATTCCTGTCGCAAGACTTGAAGAAGCAAAAGCATATAAGCAGAAAGGTTTTTTAGTTGGAGCGGAAAGAAACGGATTGCCAGTAGATGGTTTTGATTTTGGCAATTCTCCGTTTCATTACATGGGCGAACATATAAAAGGAAAAACCATTGTACTCACCACTACCAATGGCACTCAGGCAATTGAAGCTGCAAAAGACGCTTACAAAATTGTTATTGGTTCTTTTCTGAATATTGATGCTCTGTGTAATTTTCTTATTTCGGAAGACAGAAATATTCTTCTTCTTTGTTCGGGATGGAAAAATAAATTCAATCTGGAAGACGCTGTTTTTGCCGGTGCAGTAACGGATGAGATTTCAAAACGCTCGGAGAAATATGATTTTGGAGATGCGTGCCTTGCACTGAAATATCTTTCGCAAATGGCGAAAAAGAATCCCAATAAATTCCTGACCGAATCTTCGCACAAAGAACGTCTTGCAAAATTAAACTTGAAAGAAGATGTGCGTTACTGCCTTACGCCAAATCAAACAAGAGTTATTCCTATATATAAGGAAGGAGCGCTGGTTCCCCACCCCTAAAGGGAGAAAAAACAAAGCCCCAAATTCCAAATTCCAAATTCCAAGTTCCAAGGATACACCCGTTCTTGATTTCTTGTGACTTGGGGATTGGGACTTGATACTTGGAACTTATTCTTTTGTGAATTCATACTCCATCATATCCACAAAATCATTTACGCGAATGATTACACTTTTTACTTTTTGTGCTGGCTGTTTACTTCCCTCTCCATGAGGAGAGGGATAAGAGGGTGAGGCAACAAAATTTATTTTCTTTATTCCATAAGTGGCAACGCTGTAAGTGCAGAGAAAATCATTCTCTCCCATCGGCTCCAGTTTTCCTGTGAGAAATGGATGATGTGAAAAGTGAACAGTTAAACTCTCTTCTCCTTTAGGAGAAGGGTTAGGGGATGAGGTAATTTCGATTTCTCCATACACCTCATTTCTATATTTCCCTGAGTAATCTTCATTTTTTATTGCAGGTTTCGGTTTTTTAGCAGCGACCTCACGCATTTTATTTATTTCCGCATTATCCAGTTTTGTATTTGCCGAAACTGCTTTGTAAATTCGTTCGCTGTGATTTTGGTAAGGAAGATTCATGAAGGCGTCAATAATTTGTGTGCGCAATGCTGCATAAAACGCATTTGCATCCGTATTGGTCAATACAACAATTCCAAGATTCAGAGAAGGAACAAAACAAGTTGTTGTAACGAAACCATCCGCGCCTCCATCATGTCGGATGATTTTTTTTCCGTAATAATCAAGCGTGAACCATCCAAGCCCATACATCTGAAAGTTAGAACCCATTCTCGGATTCATATCCGAAACAATTGAGTTGGAAGCGCGTGTCATTTGCAAGGCTTCAAACGGAACAACTTGTTTGCCTTCAAACTTTCCGCTGTCTAATTGCATAAGGAGCCAGTTCGCTAAATCCTTCACGCAGGAATTTATACTCGCAGCCGGACCAAGATTATCCACGTTGGCATAGGGGAGAAGCACTAATTTATCGTCAACAATCGTGTAAGGTTTGCTAGCGTTGTTATCGGCAATAATTGTTTTGTAGGTAGTGGAAGTATGATTCATCTTCAGCGGAATGAAGAAATGATATTTCAGAAAATCATCCCAACTCGTATCAGTTACAGCCGGAATTATTTCTCCCGCTGTGAGAAATGCGGCATTGCAGTAACCGTAATGAGAACGGAAACTGTAAACCGGTTTCACGTTGCGCATGTTCGTGATGAGTTCCTTGCGGGAGAGATTGCAGTTCCAGTTCAGTAAATCACTTTGAAATGTCTGGAAGCCGATTCGGTGGCAGAGCAAATCTTTTACAGTTACTTCACGTGATGCAAGTTCATCGTTCAATTTGAAGTAGGGAAGCCATTTGGTGACTTTATCATCCAGCGCAATTCTTTTTTGAACATCAAGCAAAGCAAGTGATGTAGCAGTGAATGCTTTTGTGTTGGATGCAATCTGGAACAACGTATTCTCATCTACAGCTTCCCCTAAATCCCCTTCATTGGAGGAGACTTTAATTGCACGCACTCCATACCCTTTCATCACCACCACTTTTCCGTCTTTCACAATTGCGACTGCCGAACCGGGAACATTCCAACGTTTCATTTCGCGCTCAACGTATTTATCTAAACTATCTTTGACGAAGGTGGGTTGAGCAAGAGCCCATCCCCAGCCCTTCCCGAAGGGAAGGGAGAAAAGTAAAAGTAATATATACAAAGTCCTTCCCTTAGGGAAGGATTTAGGATGGGCTCTGAAAAAAAGTTTTTTCATAGATAATATTTTGAGGTTCAAAAGTAATTAATCCCGTTGGATGGAGAATCCTGCGGGATTAATGGATTGAAACAGCAGTTAAAAAGCTGATTTGGCGAATACAATCCTATTACATACCTTTGACTTTATAATTCAATCAACATGAAAAAAATATTTACTCTTCTCTTTATTGCTCTCTGCGGGAAACTATTTTCTCAGCCGATTGTAATTCCAACCGTGTTTCATGTGATTTACAATAGTGCTGCACAGAATATTTCCAATTCGCAGGTTCTACAGCAGCTTCAGCAATTGAATTCTGATTATTCAGACACAACTTGCGCTGGCACGTATGCGCAGGATATAAATACAGAAATACAATTTGTTTTAGCACAGCAAGACCCGAATGGAAATGCTACAAATGGAATTATTCACAAGCAGACGACTGTTGCTTCTTTCACAACTAACAATGCAATGATGTCTAATGCATCTGGCGGAGACGACATTTGGGACAGGGATAGTTACCTTAATATATATGTATGCAACCTTGGCGGAGGATTGTTAGGGTATGCGCAATTTCCATGCGGAGCTGCTGGTACAGATGCATTGGTAATACATTACTGCACTGCAGGAAGTTTGACTTCACCGGGAACTTGTGCTCCGTATCAATATGGCAGAACAGCAAGCAGTGAACTGGGTCATTGGTTTGGATTATTTCATACTGTTGGAAATTCCTGTGCAGTTGATGTAGATGGCATTCCAGATACTTATACAGCGGATGGCATTTGTTCACCATTATTCATTGATACTTGCAGCGGGTTGGCTCAATTCCTGCTTTGCCTGAACTATATGACATTCAGTGATGATGGGAATAAATGTTTTTTCACTTCCGGACAAAAAGCAGTTATGTGGAATTCTATCAATAGCTGCCGTTCATCATTAAAAACTTCTATTGGAGGAAATCCTCCTACCGGAGTTCAAAATAATTCCGCAGAGAATAGTATTTCCATCTTCCCCAATCCATCAAGTGGAATCTTTAGTATGCAATTGAGACAATTCCAAAATGTGCAAATAAAAATATATAATGTATTTGGAGAATGCATTTATCAGCACATTAGCACATCCTCAAATTTTCAAATTGACCTTTCTTCTCAGCCGGCTGGAATTTATTATCTCAGCATTCATTCCGATAAATACTCAATTACAAAACAACTTGCTGTTGTGAAGTAATTCTATCTTTACGGAAAATAATTTTCTGTGTCACGCAAAAAGTTTTTTCTTCTTTATTTCCTTTTGCCAATTGCCTACTGCCTGTTGCCTACTTCTGCTTCCCCCTGGGGTTTCTTCGCCCATAAAAAAATAAATCAGCTGGCGGTGTTCACGCTTCCGCCTGAGATGATTACGTTCTACAAAAAAAATATTGATTACATCACAGCCCATGCCGTTGACCCTGACAGGCGCAGGCATTCCAATCCCGATGAAGCGGCACGCCATTACATTGACATTGACCATTACGGAAAAAGTCCTTTTGATTCAGTTCCACATCATTGGAAAGACGCGGTGAAAAAATATTCTGAAGATACGCTCAATGCGTATGGCATCGTTCCCTGGTATGTCGAAACAATGATGTATCGCCTCAC
This sequence comes from Bacteroidota bacterium, assembly GCA_016213405.1. Lineage (NCBI taxonomy): Bacteria > Pseudomonadati > Bacteroidota > Bacteroidota bacterium. The sequence continues at coordinate 2,068 of JACRAM010000125.1, read as the reverse complement.
GGCAGCATTCAAGGAAGAAAATGTGGACAGGATTCTTTATCTCTCTGCCAATATCGGACATTATATAGAAGATGCACACGTGCCGCTTCACACAACGGAAAACTATAACGGGCAGTTCACCAATCAAAAAGGCATTCACGCTTTTTGGGAATCGCGCATTCCGGAATTATTTGCAGACAAGTGGGATTTGTTTACCGGCAAGGCGCAGTTTGTAGATAAAATAAATGACAGAATCTGGCAAATCGTGAAAGAGAGCAATGCTGAAAAAGATTCGGTGCTGAAGTTTGAAGCCGATCTCAACGCGTATTGGAGCGCAGATAAAAAATATTCTTTCGAGAACAAAGGAAACATGATGACTAAAGTTTATTCCGAAGAATATTCAAATGCGTATGAAAAAAAACTGAACGGAATGGTGGAGCGAAGAATGCGCCAGTCAATCATTGATGTGGGAAGTTTCTGGTTCACCGCCTGGATGAATGCAGGCAAACCCAACCTCGACCGCCTGCTCACCAAAGAAGTTTCTGATTCACTCAAGACCGCTGAAAAAGAAACTGAAAAAATGTGGAAGACCGGAAAACCGTCCAAAGGACATGATGAGGAATAATCAAATGGTTAAATAAAATAGTAATAACCACTTGTTAATTTAAATAATGTGTATATTTCCAGTGACAAATAACCCGAACAGTAACAAAACTTATTCTCATAAAATAACATAAAAGAAATTACAATGCTATACTCTCTTAAATTTTCTCTTGGCGCTTTTAGAAATTTTTGTCTGGGCTATAGAATTTTTGCCTTTTGTTTTTTTTCGAGTTCTATGGTTATTGGACAAGTCGGAACGCAGTTAGCGCAAATCACCGTTCCTGTTCTGAGCACTTCCTGCTGCGGAATCGGGGTTGAGGTGGACTGCAATGGAAATTTATATTACACAAACACTTACTCGGCTTTTCTTTATAAGATAGATATGTATGGAACTTTATTAGGTACTGTGCCTTTGACGGATGTTTCAAGCGGAGCACCCATTTCTTTTGGCGCTATCTCTTGGGATAATAACCGTCAGAAGTTTTGGGCCGGAACCGATAATAGCGGCTCTCCGGCAAGTGTTTATTTGATTGACCCTGCTACCGGAATGTCTACTTTTCAGTTTACATCCCCTAATTCTCCTATAGGATTTATAGATGGCATTGCTTATGACCCCAGCGATAGTACTGTTTGGGTTAGTGACGATGTAAACATGGGCATTGACCACTTTCGGGATAATGGAACTTATTTGGGAGTTTTATACCCGGCTGTAGGCAGTTCTATAAGTGGTGTGGTAGCGGGTAATGGTGTTCTTTTTCTCGGACAGGATGGAAACGGTCAGATTGTAAAGGTTACCAAAACTACAGGAAGTTTCATTAGTTCTTTTTTTACCCCGGGTGGCAGGGATGAAGATTTGGCTTGCGATAATATTAACTTTGCTCCCAAGTTGGCTCTCTGGTCTAAAGATTCCTATAATAATACAATCACTGCTATTGAAGTAGATACAGGAACATGTAGATGCGGACCTTCTGCGCTAGGTGTAACTGTTACAGCCACTAATGTTCTTTGCAACGGTCAATGCATTGGCACTGCTACAGTAGTGCCATCAGGAGGACTAAGTCCTTATACTTATAATTGGAGTAACAGTCAAACCACTCAAATCGCCACCGGGCTTTGCGCAGGAACTTATTCGGTAACTGTAATTGATTCTCTCGGCAGCGCTGATTCGGCTGTTGTTACCATCACACAACCCGCCCTTCTTACTGCAACCGCCACTGCCACTGCTGCCGCTTGCAGCGCAAACACAGGAACTGCTACCGCGAATGCTTCGGGTGGAACAACAGGTTATACTTATTTATGGAATCCTTCCGCGCAAACCACACAAACCGCCACAGGATTGGTAGCAGGAAATTATTCCATTACTGTTACCGATGCCAACGGCTGCACGCAAACACAAACCGTAACAGTAAATTCTGTTAACACATTGAGCGTAACCGCTACTTCCACTCAAAGCGGATGCACAGTGAATAACGGAACTGCCACTGCT